>JALHTA010000090.1 GCA_022865545.1 Actinomycetota bacterium
ATCCTTCTATACTTGATACTCTTGAAGAAAAACAAATAATAAATGGACTCGGTGAGATTGTAAAATATGGATTTGTGTTTGATAAAGAGATACTGAAATGGTTAAAAATTAATGTTAACAAAGAAGATCCGGAAAGACTTAAAAATCTTATAGCTCTTAAAGGTTTTGAAGATATAATATATAAATGTGCGCTAATAAAGACAAGAGTAGTAGAAAAGGATGAATTTGACACAGGTTATCGCAATCTATTAAATTTTGGTCATACTATAGGTCATGCAATTGAGAATGCCAGTGGGTTAAAAGATGTAAATCACGGACAGGCAGTTGGAATGGGTATGATTGTTGCGCTTGAGATCTCAAAAAACCTTGGCTATATGAATAAGTCTATATTAGAGGAAGCAAAAGAGATATACAATGCATTAAAGTTACCCTTTAAAATACCCCGGATTGATATAGATAAGATTATTGATGCATTAAAATATGATAAAAAGTTTACTTCAATTTCAAATAGGTTCATTCTGCTTAAAAAGATCAATAAACCAATATTCTATGATAATCTCGAGAAAGATATTATTATAAAGAATATAAATAATTGTATGAATAATTAAATTATTATTATATTTATACAATATTGAATTATTATATAAAATAGCCTATAATTACAGTATTATAGTGGCTATTATATTTTAATGTAATAATAACTAAAGGATTTTATAAAAATGAAAAGAATATTATTAATAAACGGGCCAAACCTTAATCTTCTGGGGAATCGGGAAGAGGAGATATACGGTACCGTCAGTTTTGATGAGATTTTATTAAATTTGAAAGATACGGCAGCCAGATCCGGAAATGAGATCGACTATTCTCAATCAAACCATGAAGGTGAAATAATAGACAAGATGCATGAAGCGATCGGTAATATTGATTATATTATATTTAATCCGGGAGCTCTTACACATTATAGCTACAGTCTTCATGATGCAATAAAAGCTATAAAGATCCCTACTATAGAGGTCCATATTTCAAATATTTATGGAAGAGATAAATGGCGGTCCAAATCAGTTATTTCACCCGCCGCTGCCGGGACCATAAGCGGTTTTGGCATTAGAGGTTATGTTATGGCACTGGATTTTATTTTAAAACAGAAATAATCACACCCGCCACTGGATTCATTTCATCTGGTTATCATATATTAGAAACTTATGATAGGTATTTTTAACAATTTAATAATAAAAGCCACAAGAAGGCTAAAAGAAAAAGATGGAATGACTCTTGTCGAAGTAGTGATTGCATTTTTAATAATTGCTATAGTTTCCACTGTTTTAGTAAGGGGGACAATTGTAGCCGTTAATACTATGAGAATAAATAAATCAAAAACTATAGCTCTGGCAATTGCAAATGAGAAAATAGAAATACTAAAAGCCATTGATTATTCTGACATACTGATAACGGAAGTTGATGGAAGCAATCCATGGATAGTAGGGTACCAGCCTGAACTATCTGAATTAGAAGATGAATATGATATATCTTATAATGTCACCTGGGTAGCCGGAGATAGTGATGGATACAAACAACTGAAAGTATCAGTATCCGGTGGATATATTAATGTACCAATTGATGTAGTTACCCAGTTATACCCTCCAGTTGGAGAAGAAGCAACCATTGGAAATATCTACCCGTCTCCCGGTAATCTCAAGTTAGACTCGGACAATGGTGAACCAAGAGAAGTACGCATTTCCTGGGATGCTCCGGTTACAGATAAAAATGTTCTTGGGTATTATATCTATCGTGATAGTGAATTCCCTGATATAAATCCTAAAGAATCATCTCCATCATTTACATATTTTTATGATTCTCCGGGAGATGACAGCGAATACACCTATTATGTCACTGTTGTTTATGAAGGAGGTACTGAGAGTGTGAAAAGTAATTCAATTACAAC
>JALHTA010000091.1 GCA_022865545.1 Actinomycetota bacterium
AGCCGAAGACGCCATTAAACCCTGGCGTTACCGCAGCTGGATTTTTCCAAGGGATCCTCAATTTTCGTATAAAGCAGGACAAGTTCTGGATCTATATGAAGGGTTTTGGCAGGGCAGACCCTTAAGTAAAAGAGATTATGTCATCTCTGCTGATGAAAAGACCAGTATCCAGGCCCGAAAGCGAAAGCATGATACCCTGGGACCCAGGCCAGGGCAAGTTATACATATCGAACATGAATATGAAAGAAAAGGAGCATGGGCATATCTGGCTGCCTGGGATATAAGAAGGGCAAAGATCTTTGGTCGTTTGGAAGAGAAAAATGGTATTGGCCCATTTGACAGGCTTGTAAGTCAGGTAATGAGCCAGGAACCCTATTTTTCAGCCGAAAGGGTATTTTGGATTATGGATAACTGTTCTTGCCACAGAGGGGAGCGATCAGTTAAACGTCTTCAGCGGCAGTGGTCCAATATTGTTCCGGTCCATTTACCAATACATGCCAGCTGGCTCAATCAGATTGAAATCTATTTTTCTATTGTTACCCGTAAAGTGCTCACTCCCAATGACTTTTCATCTCTTTTGGAAGTTAAAGAGAGGCTCTTTGGTTTCCAGAAACGATATCAAGAAGTTGCAAAACCTTTTGAATGGAAGTTTACACGGTCTGATTTGGACCGATTATGTGCAAGGCTATCACACAATGAGCAGGTTGGAAAAAGAGAATTAGTCGCAGCTTGTTATTAAAATACGTCACCGTAATTATGTTTTAGTGTACTTAGGTAGTAAGAAGCTTTAATCACTCCTTTATATAGTTTTTTAATCTCTATATATATGATTTTAATGACTGCAAATATGTAAAGAGTATTTATTACAGGCAATAGTTATAATATCTTTACATTTTTCTATATAAGTTAATCTTGATAAGTATTTTCCGAATGTTTTCGTGTTTAAAGATACCACAACCCGAGGTCTTGGCTTTTTGAAATTATAGTATTCCTGCTCGGATTCTTTGCCGTTATTATTTCAACAGCAATATTTCATTTCTCTGTACTAAAAGAATTGTATGAGGATGGGAAATTATAGTAATGCTTTTTTGACCCCACCATTCGGTTTGAGGCGATAAATATATCGGCACATAGGGTCATTTCGGCAACATCCAGTCATCATTTTACTCAAAACCGTGAAAAATACAGTATTATTATGAAATTTCACGGTTATATTGATAAAAGCGTGAAATTATATATACTATAACTATGGTAAAAATATTGCATGTTTTTAATACAATAAGCAGTTTAAGAGAGCGGTACTATGCTGCGTCCACAGGCAAACAATCGCTTATAAAAATATTGAGTGAAGCAGAGATTGCTGAGCAGGTATACAACTCCAATGCCATAGAGAATAATACTCTTACTCTTGAAGAAACAGAGAAAATCCTTTTGCAGAAAAGCTTAGACAGGTATGTAACAGAAAGGGAAATATATGAGGCTAAAAACCTTTCGCGGGTAGTCTCATATATTGATACAAGAGCCAAAGAGCAGGAGCTTACTCTCGAGATCATTCTATTACTTCACAAAATACTTATATCGAATATCAGGGATGATATTGCTGGAAGATTCCGCAAAGATGATGAATGGGTCAGAGTTGGCAATCATATAGCGCCCGACCCGAAAGAAGTAGTAAAAAGATTGGAGAAGATGCTTGCTGCCTATAATGCAAGTAGTAATGAAAATATTATTAAACGGATTGCGCTGCTACATCTTACATTTGAACACACTCATCCATTTGTTGATGGCAATGGCCGCATCGGAAGAGCTATAAATAAT
>JALHTA010000092.1 GCA_022865545.1 Actinomycetota bacterium
GATGTGGTTGGTTCGATGCGGTATTAGTAAACTATGCAGTCAGAATTAACGGGATGGATAGCATGGTTTTAACCAAGATAGATGTTCTAAGCGATTTTGGCAAGATTAAAATATGTACTTCTTATAAATATAATGGAGAAACAATAAAAGAATTTCCGGTTAATTTAGAGATCTTAGAGAACTGTATCCCGGTATATGAAGAGATGGAAGGGTGGAAAGGAGAAATTTCTCAGATAACTAAATATGAAGACCTTCCCCAGCAATTAAAAGTATATATTCGACGAATAGAGGAATTGGTAAAAATTAAAGTAGTTATAGTATCTGTCGGTCCCAAAAGAAGCCAGACTATTATTAGAGAAAAAGTATTTAAATAAATAAATAAATGTTAAATTGACTGGCAGATTGAATTCTAGTAGGCTAGTTAACTGGATTTAGTGTAGGGGCTTGATTTGTCAAGCCCGCAAAACCCGGGTCGGATAAATCCGACCTCTACATTAAAAGAAATAGTTTATATAAAAAAGTTTTGAATTTTAAATTATGGTTTTTCGCTTTTAGCTCTAAGTTAACTAAATAATTATCTTAATTGGTTAATCGGCCAATTAATCTTAATCTTTACCTTAATTGGAGAATTGGATAATTGGCGAATTAGTCAATTAATAAAGAGGTGATATCAATGATTGATAGATATTCCCTCCCGGCTATGAAGAATATCTGGGTAGAGGAAAACAAATATAGAACCTGGTTAAAAATTGAGCTTTTAGTCTGTGAAGCCCTGTTTGAATCAGGCAAAATAGACAAAAATGCTATTAAAAATATTAGAAGTAATGCCAGATATTCTTTAGAACACATTCAGGAGATTGAAAAAATAACCCGACATGATGTATTGGCTTTTACCACTGCCGTTGGAGAAAATTTAGGAGAATATTCCCGTTATTTCCATAAAGGTTTAACCTCTTCTGACATATTAGATACTTCTTTGGCTTTGATGTTAAAACAGTCTGCTAAAATAATTATAGAAGATATTGAAAATTTGATAAAGGCGTTAAAAGAAAGGGCTATAGAGCACAAATATACTCTGATGGTAGGAAGGACTCATGGTGTTCATGCTGAACCAATAACTTTTGGCTTTAAAATGGCTTTATGGTTCTCCGAGATGCAGAGAAATTTGGAAAGGATGAAGAGGGCGCAGGAAGAAATAAGTTATGGAAAGATATCGGGGGCAGTAGGCACTTTTGCCCACATTGACCTTCATGTTGAGGAATATGTTTGTGCGAAATTAAATCTGAAACCGGCTAAGATTTCTAATCAAATTATTCAAAGAGACCGACATGCCTATTATTTAGGTACCTTAGCAGTAATTGCCAGTTCTTTAGAAAAATTTGCTACAGAAATCAGAGGAATGCAGAGGACTGAAATCTATGAAGTAGAAGAAAAATTTGCTAAAGGGCAGAAAGGTTCTTCGGCAATGCCTCACAAAAGAAATCCCATAGCGTGTGAAAATATTTGCGGTCTTTCTCGAGTAGTAAGAGCAAATTCAATAATAGCTTTAGAAAATGTAAATCTATGGCAGGAAAGAGATATTTCTCATTCCTCCGCAGAACGGATTATTATTCCGGATAGCAATATTCTAATCGATTACATGTTACAAAAATTTACTAATCTTATTTCTAATTTAAATGTGTATCCCGAACGAATGAA
>JALHTA010000093.1 GCA_022865545.1 Actinomycetota bacterium
AAATTATTTCACTTTTACCATATAAGTCCTCAAGCAGGTTTATCATCGGTCCATGCAGTATATCAACATCAAGTTTTTTACTGGAAAAGCTGCAGTCTTTGATTTGTGCTCCTTTTGTTTTTGCAGTAAAACTGCAAAAACCATCCTTTTTTGTATAGAAGATAAATCCATTGATTGATTTTTCCCTCAAGCGATCAAGAAAACTGGTGATATCACCAGCAGTTTTAATATTTATTTTACTAATATCAAAACACTTTGAAGATTTTTGTAAAAATATCCCAAAATCAGTAAAATTATTAAATTTAATGGATCTATAAGTGGGGTATATTTTAATATCTTCCTGGCTACTCTCCATAAATAAGGTAAGAACATATCCCTCAGGGGATTGCTCATTATTGGATCCGGGTAAAGTACCAGAAACACCTGATTTATCTCTATACATAAGCGATGTCTCATATCTATGATGACCGTCAGCAATAAGGATCTTCTTATCTGCCATAGAATCCGTAATATTGGAAATGTCCTTTTTATCTGTTATCCTCCACAATTTCAGTGAAAGATCACTGTCATAATAGGGGATGATATCTGTAAAAGGTTTTGTTGTCTTGTATGATTCAAGCACCTGATCCACAACTTTTTTCGGGTCGCGGTATATTGTATATATTAGGCCAAAATTAGTCCTGGAGCTTTTTAAGAGGCCGTATCTGTCTTTCCTGGGTCCTGATAATGTCTTTTCATGGCGGAGGACTATATTTTTACTGTATGGTTCAATTTTAGTTAAACCTATAAAACCTTTTATACTCTTTGCTTTTCCACCAACACTGAAGCCGATTTCGATCATATAGTATGATCTGTCTTCATCAAATTGCAGAATCTCCTCATTTATCCAGTCGTTTAGCAGATTCTTTGCATTATCATATTTATTATTACTTCTTCCTTCAGGCAGTATCAAGTTCACAATATTATGGTGGTCGGAGCTTATGAGCTTTTTTCTTAAATTGCCCGATATCACATCATAGGGCGGAGAGATCAGATTTGAAAGATCTCCAGTTTTTTTATTATTATAAACAAGTCCCCGGAAAGGGGAGATATCGACCATTATTAAATCCTTTTATTCTATAGTAAACTAAACTAATACAGTTATACCACAAACTTAAACTTTGAGATTATAGCAATATCAATTTCAAATGACAATATCACACAAGTAATAATTCTCTTAAATAATAATAACATTCAGTATCAACCCTCTCCAGTTGTTAACAAACAAATTAAAATGAAAGATAATATATTACTTTATATATTAGCCTATATGATGCTGCTCCTGTTTGACATAAATTTAAATTAGGGTAATATATTGTAGATTTTTAATCTAAACAAATAGGAAATCAAATGAAAATAGAAGTTGTTGAAAATGTCTTAAAATATAATAAGGACCAGGCTGAAAAAAACCGTGCTTTGTTTAAAAGAAAAAATATTCTTGTCTTAAATCTTCTTTCATCCCCTGGGGCCGGGAAGACTTCACTTATCATTGAGACTATTAAAATATTAAAGAAAAAGAAAAATATAGGTGTTATTGAAGGTGACATATCATCTACTTATGATGCTGAGAAGATAAAAGAATATACTGACGATGTGGTTCAGATAAATACCGGGGGTTCATGTCATCTGAATGCCACAATGTTATCCCAGGCGCTGGGAAAAATGAATCTGGATAAGCTTGATATCATAATAATAGAAAATGTCGGCAATCTTATATGTCCGGTAGGTTTTGATCTTGGCGAGGATTATAAGATTGTGATGTCTTCAATAAATGAGGGAGACGATAAACCTGTTAAATATCCTCCGGTCTTTATTAAAAGTAACTTAATATTGCTTAATAAGATGGACCTCATAGAAATAAGTGACTTTAAACTGGATTTCTTCCAGAATAAAGTGGCTGAATTAAATCCAACAGCCAGCATCATTAAGTTTTCCTGCAAAACCGGGAATGGACTTCAGGAATGGACCAGCTGGATCCTAGGAGCCTACAAGCCTTAGCCCAATTCTCGGACAAGCTCCTAGAAGCTGTAAAATAACAACCTTAATACTATACCCTGAATATTCTTTCCATGCTAATCTGTAAATCCTTTAAAACGCCTGTTTATAGGCAAATGCTGCAATATTTTGCATATGTGGTGACTGTTACAAACCTTTTACAAACTTTTATTGACATTGGATGTTGTAAGTGATAAATTACTCAGAACGTGTTACAAACCTCTTACAAATGAGTGTTATTTATACAATTATTTATGAGAAAGGAGACTGAATGCTGTATAAGGTTCTAGATAAAAGTGCCTATCAAGATTTTATCAAATCCCTTATAGCTGATCATCAGTTCATAGGTCCTAAAAAGAAGGATAAGGCCACACATGACTTTGTCCCGATAAAAGACATATCAGAACTGGATACCGATTATAAAAGGACAACATTGCCACCTGCAAAAAAACTATTATTTCCTCCAAATGAAGAACTTGTTTCCTATGAATTAGGAGATGAAATAGTGGTTGAGCCGGTAATCGAAGCAAGTGAGAAGATCCTTTTTGGTATTAATGCCTGGGATATCAATGGAATGAACTTTATGGATAAGATCTTTACTACCGATTTTGTTGATGCCAATTATGTAGCAAAAAGAAAAAAACTTACAGTAATAGGAATAGACAGCGAGCCCACAGAGACCAATTTTTCACTAAGCATGGGAGCTGATTATGCTACTGAAGGTTTTGATCTTTATATAACTGAACTAAAGGACAAGTATTTTGTCAGAGTTGCAACTGCAAAAGGTGATGGATTACTCACAAAGCATACCACTGCAATGGAAGCAACCAATGAAGATTTCAGCGAATACAGCAAATACAAGGATGATTACCGTGAAAAGTTCAGCAAAGATGTAAGAATAAAGAACTTCTATGATGACTTTGAAGCTATCTATGACAATGAGCAGTTCTGGTCAAAAGTTACAAAAGATTGTTATAGCTGCGGTTCATGTAATCTCTCATGCCCGACATGTTTCTGTTTTAATGTAAAAGATGATATGCAATTAAACCTTACAACAGGTAAAAAGACCAGGGAATGGGATTCCTGCATGATACCTGAATACGGACTTGTTGCAGGGGAACATAATTTCAGGCCAAATAAAGAGAATAGGCTAAAACAAAGATACAGATGCAAACTCAAGACATTCAAGGAAAAATTAGGTAATTATTCTTGTGTTGGCTGCGGAAGATGTATTGAAGTCTGCATGGCCAAGATTAATATTGCTGATGATATAGATTCAGTTAAGAAAGAGGTGAGCATATAAATGGTTTTGGAATTAAAACAAAAAAGTGAAGCTACCAGTATTTATGTGCCGGAGATAGCTGCTATCACAAAGGTTGAGCAGATGTCTCCAACGGAAAAATTGTTTGATATAAAGATCGATAATCCTGAAAGTCAAAAAGCTTTTGATTTTCTTCCAGGTCAATTTGTAGAGCTAACAGTATTTGGATTGGGAGAGGCGCCTTTTTCAATACCGTCATCCCCGAATAATAAAGATTATTTCCAGCTTTGCATAAGGGATATCGGTAATGTTTCCGGGGCACTTCACAGGATGAAGCCTGGTGACAAAATAGGAATAAGGGGACCATTTGGAAAAGGTTATTTTCCATTTGAAAAAATGAAGGGCAAGGATGTCATGATAGTTGCAGGTGGTCTCGGACTGGCGCCTGTTATGCCTCTTATCCACACAATACTAGAAGACAGGGAAAACTATAAGAGACTTGTCATTATTTATGGATCCATAGATCCTGAAAACATACTTTTCAAAGAAGAAATTGAGGATTGGAAAAAAAGAGATGATATAGAACTTTGCCTTACAGTTGATAATCCGGATGAGGCATGGCAGGGTGAAGTCGGAGTTTGCACAAATCTCATCCCCGGGATAGATTGCAGTTATGATACTTATGCAGTTGTATGTGGTCCTCCTGTGATGTATAAGTTTGTTGTTTCTGAATTTGAGAAGAAATGCATTAAACCTGAAAATATTTTCCTTTCCCTTGAAAGAAGGATGGAATGCGGAGTCGGAAAATGCAATCACTGTCATGTAGGAAATAAATTATCCTGCATAGACGGACCCGTATTCAGTTTATGGGAAATAAGGAATTTAAAGGAGGCTATATAAATGAGTAAGCCAAAAGTAGGAATATTCGGATTTACAGGTTGCGGCGGTTGCCAGCTCGAGATATTGAACCTAGAAGATCAATTGCTTGATCTTGTCGGTGCAATTGAGATTGTTCATTTTACTGAAGCGATAACTGAATTTAGTGATACTTATGAGATCGCTCTGGTAGAAGGATCTATAACAACAGAACATGGGGTTGAGAGGATAAAGAAGATCGGTGATATTGCAAAAATAGTGGTAGCAATGGGCTCATGTGCGGTAAATGGAGGGCTTAATTGCATGAAAAACCTCTATGGTCTTGAAAAGGCAAAGGACCTTGTATATGGCGAAAAAAAAGACTGGATCGATTCTATAGAAGTAAAACCTATAGATGCATATATAAATGTTGATTATTATGCAAGAGGCTGTCCCCCAAATAGATTTGAGATAGTAGATATAGTAAGATCTCTTATTGTAGGAAGAAAACCGGAAATACCAAGCTATCCAGTTTGTATCGAATGTAAAAGAAATGGAAATACCTGTGTTTATGATCTGGGCAAATCATGTCTTGGACCTGTTACAAGGGCAGGATGCGATTCCAGATGCCCAAATAGCGTAGATGGCTGCGAAGGGTGCAGGGGACCGGTCGATGATCCCAATATGAATGCACAAAAAGACCTTCTTGCAGAGCACGGTTTAACCGTTGACGATATAATGGCAGAATTTAATTTATACAATGCTTGTAAAGGCAAGACCACTATAGAACATAATAAATAATTTTGGAGGTAAAAATTATTATGGCAGATAATATAAATGTAGAAATAGCACCTATGTCCAGGGTGGAAGGCCATGGTGATTTGGTCCTGAATGTTAAAGATAAAAAAGTTGAAAAACTTATCTTCAGGATTCCTGAATCACCGAGATTTTTCGAAGCTATGCTGGAAGGTAAGAACTGGGATAAACCTTCGCATATAACTTCCAGGATCTGCGGTATCTGTTCTGTTGCACACACTTATGCTTCAATAAAGGCTACTGAGAGTGCTCTGGGAGTGATCCCAAATGATATGATACTGAAGCTTCGAAAACTCATAATACACCATGAGATAGTACAGAGTAATGTCCTGCACGTGTACTTTCTTGCTGCTCCTGATTTTCTGGGAGTTGGAAGTGTAATACCGCTTGTAGAAACCCATCCCGCTGTTGTAGATATAGCGCTGAGGGCTAAAAAAGTGGCAAATGATATGGTTAGAATGATCGGTGGAAGAGCTGTTCATCCTATTAGGACAGTCGTGGGGGGCTTTACAAAGCTTCCAAGCGAAGAGGAAATGCTTAATATGAAGGAAATGCTTAAAAGTTTATATCCTGATCTTGAAGCTTCCCTTGGAGTACTTAAAACACTTGATCTTCCAGCATTTGAAAGGGAGACAGAATATGTTTCACTTTCAAACCCTGAAGACTATGCACATTATGATGGTAATATTAAGTCTACAGATGGCTGGGAAATAGACCCAATTGACTATCTGGACAAAATAAAGGAAAAAGTCGTACAGCATTCTACTGCAAAACACTGCTGGGCCGAGAGGGATTCTTTCATGGTCGGTGCACTTTCGAGGTTCAATATTAATCATGACCAGCTTTCCGATAATGCAAAAAGATTTGCTGAAGAATTTGGATTAAAAGCTCCTTGCTATAATACATATATGAATAATATAGCGCAGTTTGTAGAGATCATTCATAGTGTTGATGACAGCATAAGGCTCATAGACGAACTTTTAGAAGAGGGAATGGATGAAGACAAGGCAATGGTCGAGGTTAAACCAAAAGCTGGAAGAGGCGTCGGGGCTGTTGAAGCACCAAGGGGCCTGCTGATCCATGACTATACATATGATGATGACGGAAAGATCGAAAAGGCTAACCTTATTATTCCTACTGGTATGAATTATGGAAATATTGAAAGAGACATGAATGCAATTGTTCCAGCCATAATCGATAAGTCCGAGGATGAAATAAGGCTTGCATGCGAGATGATGATAAGGGCATATGATCCTTGTATATCGTGTTCAACACATTTCCTTAATGTAAAGCTGGTAAATAAATAATCTTACAGTAAAATATAAATAGTTAATAAATACAATATGCAGGATTTAAAGGAATATTAAATACTGCATATTGTCTATTTAGAAGGGTTTTGCTGTGATAATTTGGTTTTAAAAGACAATAAAAATTTAAATAGCACTACCGGGGATATAATAAAAATCATAGGTTTCGGAAATAAATTTTTATCTGATGATGGAATCGGACCCTTTGTAATAGAGAAGCTCGAAAAAAGTGAACTTTCAAAGAATGAGAATATTGAGATTATTGATCTTGGCACATCGGGAACTGATTTAATATTTCAAATAAAAGAATGTCCCAGGATAATAATAATAGATGCTCTTGATGCAGGACAGGATGCAGGAAAAGTAATAAGAATAAAAGAAAAAGATATTGAGCATTTCTGTAATGAAGGCTTAATGAGTCTCTCACTCCATGACCTGAATCTTGCGGACATACTCAAACTGGCAAGGGCAATGAAACTAAAAACGGATATAACTATTATTGGGATAAAACCATTAAATATAGAATTTGGGGAAGAATTATCACCAGAAATCCAGGAAAAAATTCCTGAAATAATCTCACTTGTCGACCAGATATTAAAACAGTATAAAATACTTAAATAAAAAGATATCCCGGGCAGGCTCTAACCTCCTTAAAAAGGAAAGTATCCAGGAGAAAACCGATAAATTATTAACATATCCTTGGAAGTTGTTCACTATAATGAAGATCCAGAAGGCGTTCTGTACCGATGTCTGTTTTCAGCACCACGATTCCCTTACCTTCTTTTGAGACTTCACCTATTATTGCGCTCTCTTTCCCGTATTTATTAGATCTCATCACTTCCACCACCTTGTCGGCATCATCTTTTCCTACAAAGACAACCATCTTGCCTTCATTTGCAATATATAGTGGATCCATGCCGAGGAATTCGCAGATCCCTCTGGCCTGTTTTTGCAGCGGTACACTTTCCTGTGATAGATTGATATCAAGACCAGAGTTTCTGGCTATTTCAAAAAGAACTGTTGCAAGACCGCCCCTGGTAGCATCGCGGAGAGCATGTATCTGGTCAGACACTGAAATCATCTCCCTTACTAGATCATAAAGAGGAGCGCAGTCACTTATAATATCGGTCTTAAAATTAAACTCTTTTCTCTGGCTTAAAATTGCAAGTCCGTGATCAGCTATTGTCCCATTTATTATTATTTTATCTCCAGGTTTTATTTTATTGGGATTTATCTGATAATTATTATCTACAATACCGATGCCTGCGGTATTTATGAATATCTTGTCAACACTACCTTTATCAACAACCTTGGTGTCACCAGTAATGATATTCAGGCCTGTCTCACCAAGCATCTCACTGATGGAAGTTAGGATTTTTTTGAAATCCGGGACCGGAAAACCCTCCTCGAGAATAAAGGAAAGACTCAGCGCTAATGGTTTGCAGCCGCTTGTAGCCAGGTCATTTACTGTACCACAGATACTTAGCTTTCCAATGTCACCTCCCGGGAAAAATATGGGGTTTACAACAAAGCTATCAGTAGTGAAGGCAAGACTTTTGCTATTATCCAATCTTAATACCGCACTGTCTTCAAGTTTTTGGAGAATATCATTTCCAATATAATCAAGCAGCAGATCATTTATTAACTGGGCACTTTTTATGCCGCCGTCACCGTGTGATAATTGAATAATATCATCAGAGAAATCTTTTTTTTGTTTATTCATTCTTACCTTTCTAAATCAAGATTCTTATCTCAACCTTTCATATTTATAATATGCGGCGCATGAACCTTCGCTGGATACCATGCATGGTCCAATAGGGTTTTCAGGCTTGCACACCCTTGAAAAAAGCTTGCAGTCAAAGGGTTTGATTATGCCTTTAAGGACGCTTCCACACTGACAGCCCGGGGGTTCCTTTGAATCTGTAACCTCAACCGGAAATTTTTTCATAGCATCCAGGGACATATACTCTTCCCTCAATTTAAGGCCGGTTTTAGGGAGCACCCCAATACCTCTCCAATAAGAATCACAAGGTTCAAATATTTCATCGATAATAGAAACAGCCGTGGGGTTTCCATTACTTGTGACCACTCTTCTATACTGGATCTGAACTTCTGGTATTTTTGAATTGTATTGCTTCATTAGCATATTAAGGGATTCCAATATATCAAGTGGCTCGAAACCGGATATAACACAGGGGATCCTGTATTTATCAGCAATAAAATTATAGGGAAGGCTTCCTATAATGGCAGAAACGTGACCAGGGCAGAGGAAGCCATCAATTTTAATTTCTTCATCAAGCAGGAGCAGCTCAAGTGCGGGAGGTACTAATTTGTGAATATTAAAAATATAAAAATTATTAATATTTTCCTCATATGCTCTTTTTACAATAACAGAAGAAAGGGGAATAGTAGTCTCAAAGCCGATTCCAAGAAAGACGACATCTCTTTCAGGATTATTTTTAGCAAAATCCAGTGCATCCAGCGGGCTGTAACATATCCTGATATCCTTGCCTGATGCTTTTTCAAGCTGTAGGCTTGATATGGATCCGGGGACCCTTATCATATCGCCAAATGTGAAAAGGGTTACTGGATAGTCCCTTATTATTCCAATTATCCAGTTAATGTCTTTGCTGGAAGTGACACATACTGGACATCCGGGACCACTGATCAAATTGATCTCTTCAGGTAATATCTGCCGGAGGCCATTTCTTGAAATAGCCATTGTGTGCGTACCGCAGACTTCCATAATATTTATTTGTTCTGAAGGCCTGTTATCTATTAAGGATTTTCTTAGATCATTGATTTCCTTCTTCATCTAACCATTCCTTCCAATAACCCTGGGTTACCAATGCTTCTTCCTTATCAATGACTTGTATTGCAAAGCCTGCATGTACTATGACATAATCATCTTTTTTTAAATCTGGAAGAAGAGTTATATCAACTTCCTTTTCAACGCCAAGACTTTCAATAATAGCAGTATGTTTGCTTATGTTTATTACCCTGGCAGGTATAGCTAAGCACATTGTTTTATGCTCCTTTCTATATTAAATATTCTTAATTGATGCAATATAGGCCTGTCCTAGTGAAATACCTCCATCATTTACAGGCACTTTAAAATTTGAATAGACTTTAAAATCATTATTTTCCAGTAGTTCAAAACAAAGATCAAGCAGGTAACCATTCTGGAAAACTCCACCCGATAAAGCAATATTTTCAATATTATTATTTTTCCTGGCAGACATACTTATATCCAGAACGATCTGGGCAAGTGTATTATGAAACTTGTAAGATATCTCACTTTTCCCTTTGCTATTCTTTATATCATTTACGATCTGAGAGAATATCATAAAGTCATCTATAATATATTTTTTATCATTCTTGTCAAGACCAGTCTCATATCTTTGATCTTTTTCAATATCTAATTTATTACGGTTTATTAAGCTTCCATAGAGTTTTTCATCAATTTTCATCTCAAGACCTATAGCGGCTTCTCCCTCAAAACTGATAATATGTTTTATACCAAGAAGGGAGCTGACTGCGTCAAACAGCCTACCCATGCTTGTAGTGACAGGACTATTAAAGCCGGACAGGACCTGGCCCTCGATAGCATCGATCTCCACAGGATCGATCATATCTTTATATTCAGGTTGAATACTATAAACATAGTCCTTAAAATCTAGATCTTGTGTATCGCAATCCCCAAAAAGTCTTCTAAGATAGACAATGGTCATCCTGTAAGGCTTCTTAATTGATACAGAGCCGCCAGGTAATACTTTTTCATCTAGATGAGCGATCCTTGTAAATTCCAGGTCACTATTAATTAAAAAAACTTCACTACCCCATACCTTTCCATCCAGTCCAAAACCAGTTCCGTCCCATGCAAATCCAAGCAGGCCTCCGCTTAAATTATTTTCAGCCATAACGCTTGCAATATGAGATTGGTGATGTTGTACGGGTACAAGTTTTTTCCCGCTCCTGTCGAGCTCCTGTGCAAATCTTGTAGACACATAATCAGGATGCAAATCATGCGCGATGATATCGAAATCTTTGATCCCGAACAATTTCTTGTAATCACTATAAATAGACCTAAAAAATTCTATTGAACTGATATTGTCCAGGTCGCCAATATGCTGTGTTGTGATTGCATAACCACAGGTCAGAAAAGTAAGTGTGTTTTTCTCATGTGCCCCTGTAGCGAGTATATTTTTATTATCAATACCGATACATGAACTTACAGGATATGGAGCATAACCCCGCGCACGGCGAAGAACCATTTCCCTTTCCCTGAAAACTTTAACCACCGAATCATCATAGCGTGAATATATATCCCTATCATGGATCAGGTAATAATCACAAACGCCATCCAGTTTTTTTATTGCTTCATTGTTCCCAGAGGCTATAGGTTCCTCAGTTATATTGCCGCTGGTCATTATAAGGGGAAAATCTATATACTCAAAGAGAATATGGTGAATAGGTGTATAGGGGAGCATTACCCCGTCCCTCTTATTGTCCAGGGAAACCTGGTAGGAGAGAGGGTACTCATTACATTTTTTCTTGAGAAGCACTATTGGAGCATTTGTGGATCCAAGAATAGAAGATTCTAAAATTTCAAGATGATAATACCTTTTTACCCAGTCAATATTACTTGCCATAATAGCAAAAGGTTTTGAAGGTCTTAATTTTCTATCCCTTAATCTTTTTGCAGTTTTATCAGATCGACCGTCACAGGCGATCTGGAATCCTCCCAGACTTTTGATCCCTATGATCTTTCCGTCCAATAATAAGTTAGCCGCCGTTTTCAGGGGGTCGCCGGTATCGGTTATATTACCGTGTTCATCAATTAGCATAAGTACCGGCCCGCATTTTTTACAGGCATTGGGTTGTGCGTGAAAGCGTCTATCAAGAGGATTATCGTATTCAGCCCTGCACTCGTCACACATATTGAACCTATTCATGGTAGTGGCCGGTCTATCATATGGCATTTCTTTTATTATAGTAAATCTAGGTCCGCAATTAGTGCAATTTGTAAATGGATAGTGGTATCTGCCAGTATTATCCGGGTCCATAATATCTTCAACACATTTGGCACAGGTAGCAATATCGGGGGAGATCAGCTGAAACCTGGAATCAGTTTTTATGCTTTTATTAATTTGAAAACCTTCTATGATTTCATATGGGATTTTTTTAAGTACAATGTTTTCAATTAAAGCCGGTGTTGGTTTATTTTCTTTTATCAGCCCGATAAAATTTTCCACTTCAACGGAAGAAGCATTAATTTTTATCAAGATTCCTTCAGTAGTATTTGATACATTTCCGGAAAATCCAGAGCTCCGGGCAAGATTGTATATAAA
>JALHTA010000094.1 GCA_022865545.1 Actinomycetota bacterium
GGTATTATTATCACCAAGAGGAATGTAATTTAGTACAAATAATTTATTTTATTATATAAAAAGTAAAGATTAAAAAGATAAAAACTGGAAAATAAGTATTTAGCTGGCACTTATCGAAACTTATATGCTCACTCAATCTAAGAAATAAAACGTGTCTCATACTACAATACTATTCTGGTGCTATATAATTCACCTTTTACACAATATATGTATTATCTTCCTCAATTTGATAATAAATATTATTCCTGGAAGGAACTCAGAATAGTATAATCATACATATTGTTTCTAATAAATAATAATATTTTATTTTGCAATTAGCATAACTTCTCAGCGTTATCAGGCATTTTCCTGTCCGTATTTGCAGTATTTCAGAATGGGACAAATAATACATTTTGGTCTTCTTGCTATACAAATAGTTCTTCCATGAGCTACTATCTTGTGGGAAAAAACAGTTTGTTTTGCATCCGGTACTATTTTTTTCAGGTCAAATTCAATTTTATCTGGATTTGTATTCAGTGTAAGCCCAATGTGATGCGAGATCCTTTTCATATGGGTGTCTACTATTATTACCGGTTTTTTAAAACAATCTCCAAGTACAACATTTGCAGTTTTTCTTCCCACCCCGGGAAGTGATATCAGGTCTTCCATATTACCCGGGACTTCTCCATTAAAGTCTTTAACGAGAGCTCTTGCGGCACCCATTATGTTTTTTGTCTTATTCCTGAAAAAACCTGTTGTTCTAATATCCTGCTCAAGTTCTTCAGGGTCAGCATCTGCAAAATCATGGATTGTCTTATATTTTCTAAAAAGCCCGGGGGTTACCTTGTTTACAAGTTTGTCTGTGCTCTGAGCGGCAAGTATAGTAGCTACCAGCAGTTGAAAGGCATCTCTGTGGCCCAGTGAAGTCTCAAGGGCATCCGGGTATTGTTTTTCGAGAAGTATGATGATCTTATCAATATTTTTTACTGCTGGTGAAAAAATACCTGTACTCATATTAAGCCTCTACTCTTCCTTTTTTATTCCAAAAATATTCTTTAACCATAAAATACTGAAAGCCTTCTTATTGCTTTTATCTTCTCAGATCTACCGACCTTGCTTTCTTTTAATGCATTATGGAGTATATCGATAGATTTATTGTATGTCTCTTTGTCAACAGGAAAGGGTATACCGTCTTTTCCTCCATGTGCAAAACTAAACCTTACAGGGTCCCTGATGCTGTATTTCTCGCCATAAATAAGCTCCGATATCATAGCGAGGGATCGCACTGTCTTGGGACCAATCCCCGGCATCGAGATAAGTTTTTCAAAACCCTCTGGTTTCTGTTCATATGTTGATATAAAGATCTTTTCAAGTCTTCTGAGTTCTATATCACCGAGATTAATATAATGCCTTTTAGGCATATTGAACTTTGACTCCTGATATTTTTTTATCTTTTCAAGATCCTTAAGTATTAGCTTTGGTCTCATATGCGAAATTTCTGTAATCGTATCCCTGGCCTTACCGCTTTCTTTTGCAACAAGATTGACCGCGCTTCCTTTACCATCACAACAGATCGCCTTATGGGGTTCGCATACGAAGTCATCTATCTCATTACTTGACCAGTGATACCTCCTTGCCATCCTGTTTACATCATTCATACCCTGCTGGATAACTGACCAATTCTTCCCATTTTCTGTAAAAAAGAAGCAGTGGTGATAAAGCTGGTATCCATCCTGAAGAGCACTGCTGTCAACCTTTGCCACGATTTTGCTATTATAGACAAGATGCGAGAAGTCTGTTCCGGTTATTTCTGAAGCTGCGATTATTTCTGAGGGAGTTTTACGTGAAGTACCGCCCTTACCTCCGGCAACGAAGAATCCGAAATCCTTTTCCAGTCCTTTTACTGATTCCTTTATGGCTCCACAAACGGTAGTGGTTACTCCACTTGAATGCCAGTCAAAACCGAGTACACAGCCAAAAGCCTGAAACCAGAAAGGATCAGAGAGCCGGAGTAGTACTTCATCCGGTCCATATTCAGAGACCATTATAGATAATATTTCCCTGGACAGATTAGTCATTCGGCTAAATAGCCACCTGGGTGCTTTACCCCCGTGAAGAGGGAGATTGACTGTTCCGGTTTTCATAGAATAAATTATTATATTTAGGTTTTATTTTGAATAATTCTATCATCTTTTGAGATGGTATTAAATAAAATGCGAGGCGCTATAGGACCTTTTTTCTTTTAAGAGAAAAGGTTATTTAATATTTACCTTTTCCGGTAAGCGGTACAAAAGCTACATCGCATATCTTGACCCGCTTTATCCTGCTGCCAGTCTTAATGATCTTGTAAAGTTCCTGGCTCCAGCTGGATGGACCTACAGGGATCACCATTATTCCACCCTCCTTTAGCTGGCCGTAGTAGGTCTCAGGGATATCTGAGGGAGCGGCTGTGACAATAATGCGGTCATATGGCGAGTATTTTTCCCACCCGATTGATCCATCATGGTTGGAAAGCTTTATATTAAGATAATATGCCAGTATTTTCTTTGTCCTATTGTAAAGCTCATTATTTATCTCTACTGAGTATATTTCTTTTGCTATTTCAGCAAGCACAGCTGACTGATATCCGGACCCGGTACCGATTTCCAGGACTTTCATGTTTTGTGATAGTTCAAGGCTTTCTGTCATGAGAGCCACTATATAAGGTTGGGAAATGGTCTGGCCCATACCTATTGGAAGGGGACGGTCATCA
>JALHTA010000095.1 GCA_022865545.1 Actinomycetota bacterium
AAACTATTTCCTTTAACCAGTCGACTCTAGAACTTTCCGATATCAATGGAGGTGACCTCTATCCAGGTGAAGCCCTTATAGCCGTTATCAGTTTAATCAATTCAGGTGACACTACCTGCAATAATATTACAGTCAAACTGTTATCAGGCGGTCTTCTGATCACGGATCCACAATATGATCCATTTCTTATAGAAAAACTGGAACCAGGCCGATCAAAGGAAGTAAACATACCGCTTTTAGTCCGGGAAGGCCTGACCGAAGATGCCCTTGCTTTCGTACAATTATCGGTCAGCAGCGGAGAAACTCCGGAATTTTTAACCGTCAAGCAGGATCTCCCTGTATTCGGGGTACGCCCTTATACAAGGGGAAAGATCCCTATAGTCGGGCTTCATGCTATTGAAGATGACATTGAAATACCCATTGAATTAGATGCCTATCATTTTGATGTACTCTGCCGGACTTTGAAATCCCTTGGATTTGAGACTATTACTTTTAAGGACCTTTTAGATCATCTGGACTACGGAAGGGCCCTGCCTGAAAAGTCTGTTATTATTACTTCAGATGATGGTTTTGGTGACCTTTATACAAATGCCCTGCCTGTGATCAAAAAATATGATTATACTATGACTGTTTTTTTGGTGACCGGTTTTATCAAGGAGACAGAGGAAGAGCGGGTAGTTAACTTTTTTGATGCTGACCGCCCGGTCCCGATGAGGCCGATGCTTATATGGCCCGAAGTAAGCGAGATGTTTGATTACGGCTGTGAATTCCTGTCTCACTCTGTAAATCATATACACCTGGGGCTTGCCGGCGATGAAGAATTCCTTTATGAACTGATAAGATCAAGGGAGGATATTGAGTCACACCTTGGTAATGAGGTGGACCTCTTTGCCTGGCCATACGATAATAGCTCTCCTGATAAAATACCTTTGCTTCCCGAAGCAGGTTACAGGGGTGCAGTAAAATATTCGGGAGGTATCGAGGATATTGAGACAATTGATATAAATGAGATAAAAAGAATCGAGTTTAACAGCTATATCCCCTCTGATGTTTATGCAGGCTACCTTGATCTTCTTGATCTTGAGATAAAGGACCGTTTAAACAGTCCTGACCAGATATCAGGACAGCAGTTTACTCTTGAGTATACAATAAAGAATAATGATAACCAGGACCTGAAGGTCAACTCTTTTGAACTTGAGATCGGTGATAATCTAAAACTTGACGCTGTTGATCCAACAGGATATGTCTCACAATATCCTGGAAAGGTAGATAAAACTTTTATATGGGTCAGTGACAGTTACACTATAAGTCCCGGGGATCAGGTAGACCTGATCCTAAAACTTACCGGATCCGGTCCCGGAAAAGCTATTGTCAGATTCCGGCTGACTGCGTATAATTCATATTTTAATGCAGATGATATTGAAATAAACATCCAATAAGATATAAAATACCTTAAACAGCGATAAGACAATAAAAAGTAATAATTTTTCAGACAGAGTGGTTATTTGAAAAGAAACCCTAAAATTTATATTGTTGTTCCTGCATATAATGAAGAAAGGTATATAGCTGATGTCATTATCGACCTTAAGGAACACGGATATAATAATATCATTGTTATAGATGACGGTTCCACTGACGGTACGGTTCGGACAGCCAAAAAAAATAAGGCGATCGTATTATCACACCCCATAAACCTCGGCCAGGGTTCTGCAATACAGACCGGGCTGGAATATGCTGTCACCTCGGGCGCCGATATGATCATCACATTCGATTCTGACGGGCAGCATATGGCCTGTGACATAAAGAGTCTTGTAGAACCGCTTATCAATGGCAAAGCCGAAGTTACTCTGGGTTCCAGATTTCTAAATAATAACAGTAATACTCCATGGGTAAAAAAAATAATGCTTAAGGGAGGCACCCTCCTTCTTTTTATGATGTACGGTATAATGCTTACTGATACACATAATGGTCTCAGGGCATTTACCGCTGATGCTGCTTCAAAGATGCAGCTCGAATCCCGGGGAATGGAACATGCTTCAGAGATAATAGAGAAAATAAAACTGGAAAAGATCAGATATATTGAGGTCCCGGTCACAATAAGATATACGGATTACTCTATAAAAAAAGGCCAAAAGTTGTCCAATAGCCTGAATATCTTATTCAAGATGCTGGCTAAATGGTTTATAAGATAGAGATAAAAATCAACCGGCAAGGAAGGTTCCTATGATAAAACCGATTCAGATAATAGCTATTATATTTGCCATTTTTGCACTTATAAAAGTGATACTCAGGCTCAGGAAAAAAAAGCTTACAATAAATGAATTCATCTTCTGGGCCTCGATATGGATCATATTGATAATCCTTTCCATTTTTCCGGATATAAGTCATAATATTGCTAGTTTTTTTGGGTTCGGCAGAGGTCTTGATTTCTTTATGGTTATAAGTATCCTTCTTATTCTTTACCTTATTTTCCGGATATTTATAAAACTTGAAGAACTTGATTCAAGGATCACAAGACTTGCCAGAAGAATAGCGCTAAAGGAGTCTGAAGAGTATAAGAAATCTAAAGACGACAAAGATAAAGAGAGAAAAGGAGTTAAAACAGAAAGGTAATATGAGGTTTAAATTTTTTTTTAGTAAAATATTTTTAAAAACCAGGACTATTTTAAACCGATTAAGGAAAATTTCCGGTACAGGAATCATCCGATCATTAAAGAATAGATTTGCCGGAAACACATTCGGTAATATTTCAAGAAAGCTCCTTTTTTTTATCATCGGGGTCCTATTGGCCATAGGCATAACTGTAACACTGGTATATTACTTCTCTTTTTACTTGAAGCCGAATTTTGAAGACTCCAGATTTAATTATATCTCCACCACCACTCCGGATGAGTTAAAACCCGGAGATGAGATAATCTATGACATCTACTATATGAATAATGGTTTCAGAAATGTAGATAGTCTAAAAATAAATGTTAGTATTCCGGAATCAACAAGCTTTTCATCTTCGTCATCAGATCATTTTCTTGAAGAAGATAATTCCATGATAATTTTTGAAACTGATAATACCGGAAGAGGTTCTTCGGGAGTGATTAGTTTTACGGTTATTGTTGATGATCCCCTGGAAAATGGGACTATTATTGCCCCGGAAGTCATACAGTTTCAATACACAATAAAAGATGAGGAATTCGTCCGGATACTGGACCCTCCGGCTTCCCTTACTGTCAGCAGCCGTCCCGTGTTCAGCGATCTTTCAATAGAGACAAGTGACGCCAGCGGAGGCTACCTGAATATGGGAGACGAACTTGAATATACTATAAGGGTAAAAAATGAAGGTGATATGAACGCTACCGGTTTCCAGTTGAAAGCAAGGATCTCCGATATGGTCACAATAAGCGAAAATTCCATCAGTGGAAACGGGAAATATGAAGATGGGTATATTATATGGGACACCGGACTTTTTGAGACCGGCAGGACTATGACCTACAGATTAAGTGTAAAAATAAATGAGGGACTCAGCGATGGCGATATTGTAGAAACTTTGTTTCAGATCAGCTGCGACCAGGATATAAGCATGCGTGAATCTTCATATGATGAGATCAGGGCTTTTCCTGATTTTTCTACATCCGAGACCATTATTTCTGACAGCAATGGCGGAAACCTGTGGGCAGGCGAGACAGTAGATATAAAGATACTGGTAAAGAATTCCGGACAGAGAGCAGCTGAAAACTATAGCCTTATATGCCCCACTCCTGATGGGTCGACCTATATAAGTAGCTCCGGAACAGCTGATGGTATCAGGTGGGAGGATGATATCAGGGGCCTTGTATGGGAACTCGGGGGACTGGCTCCTGGCGCAGAGAGGGAGATAACTTTCAGGATAAAGGTAAACGATGATCTATATTACAGGGGTGGGACCATCATCACCGACTTTAAGATCGAGAGCGAGGGCCAGGAATATGTACTTGAATCCCGGAGTCTAAAAGTCGACAGGTATATATATATGACCATAGTCGCAATGGGAGACTCTCTTATTGCCAGATCAGACTGGGTGCAAAGATTTGATAATCTTTTGGAAGCAAATTACCCACAGGCAGATTACAATACTGTGGGCAGCGGTAAGAATGGTGAGACGTCAAGCCAGGGATATTACAGATTTGACAGCACAGTAGCAATATACAGCCCTCAAATAGTAATCCTTGTTTATGGGACCAATGATGCCGGATCGAGCTTGAGTAATTTTAGCGTACATGTGGAAGGCCTTGTAAATAAAGCCCAAAATCTTGGAGCAACTGTCTTTATAAATCTTATTGGACCCTTAAATTATCCCGGAAAAGAAAACTGGCCGCTGTATAATCAAAAAATAATTGAAATAGCAGCCAAATACTCACTGCCGGTAATAGATGTGATGACTCCCCTTTCCCAGAATAAGGGTAAATACTTTTATGATGGTGTCCATTATACTCCGGAAGGATCCGCAGTAGTCGCTCAGACAGTCTTTAATGCAGTGGCACCTTATCTTAATAGTACCGGGGCAAGAAGATAATAGGAAGAGACAAATTAATTTCCTATGGCTGCATGATGATAAAAATATATATTTGACCTATACTGATATTATGAAAAGGATATGGCTAATAAAAATTATTTATTATTTGTTCTTTTTGGTGATTATTTGTTTTGCAGTCATTATCTTCTTTGTAATAACGGATTTTTATTTTTATGATCAACGCGTGGCAGAATTTTTCGGTAGACTTTTAAATTCATTTAATTTTTAAATATTAATATCATTCTTCCTTTTTACTTGCTTCTATCATATTATTCTTGATCCGGCTATCAAAAAATGGCCTTACCACATAGGCTATGCCGCCAAATGCACCGAAAAGGATTATCATGGCTAATATTATCAGGGAAAACAGGGCGGCTTTTTCATTCATGATTCCCATTGCCACCATGATAAAGACCAGTGAGTTTTCTC
>JALHTA010000096.1 GCA_022865545.1 Actinomycetota bacterium
AAAATCATTTGTTGAGAAAACTGACAGGAATGATTTTTTTAGCTGGCTGGATAAAAACCGGCAGAAAACAGAATTTATTGTACATATTGGAGCGAGGACTGATACAGCAGAAAATGATAAAAGAGTATTCGACAGGTTAAACCTGGGATACTCGAAACAAGTGTGGACCTACTGTGTGAAATATGATATCCCCTTAATTTATGCATCATCAGCTGCCACCTACGGAATGGGTGAATTTGGTTTTGATGATAATCACGATATCATTAAAAAACTCATACCATTAAACCTTTACGGAGAATCGAAAAATGACTTCGATAAATGGGTATTGGAACAAGATGCTGTTCCCCCGTTTTGGGCAGGATTTAAATTTTTTAATGTCTATGGCCCAAACGAATATCATAAGAACAGGATGGCTTCAGTAGTATTCCATACATATAACCAGATCAAAGAGACCGGTAAAATGAAATTGTTTCGCTCACATAATATAAACTACAAAGATGGCGAGCAACGCAGGGACTTCATCTATGTAAAAGATATTATGGATGTTCTGTTTTATTTCATGAATCATAAAAAAGATTCCGGAATATTTAACCTTGGTACCGGTACCTCACGAACATTTTTTGAACTGGCCGCCAGTGTTTTCACAGCAATGGGTAAAAAGAATGTATTTGATTTTATTGATACGCCTGCCGATATCAGAGATAACTACCAGTATTTTACCGAAGCCCGTATGAGTAAGCTCAGAACAGCCGGATATTCCCACGAATTCACAACTCTGGAGTCAGGCATTAAAGAATACATAATGGATTACCTTAGCTATATAAAGTATAGTTAAATGCGAGGATAGCATAACAGGGTTCAAGTATTTATTATATTAACTTACTATCCTTAACAATATTAACAGGTTTATGTGCAGGTTCAACTATTTAAGATTCTAGGAATTCCATAAATATTTTATTAATATTGTGAACGGGTTTACACCGTTTAAAAACATAAATAATGGATGAAGCATACGTTTATATTAAAAAAATACTTTTTATTGGTATTTGTATTATTACGGGATATTATCTGAATTCATATTTCCCGCTATATTTTATTCTGCCTGTACTTCTGCTGGCGTTATCCCTGGCTGACTTTAAAATAACCGGAAGGAAGCCTGAACACCTGTTTAATCACAGAAGAACTGAAGAATACTTTAAAAGAGGGGGCCTCAGGGATTTAATAAGGGTACCTGTCATATTAATAGCATTCATTTATAATATTTGTGTCTGGATAATCTGGGGTATATACCTGATTTTTGAGTTGTTCATTGGCTTGCTCCTGTTGATAAAGACCATACTGTTCTGGATAATTTATGCCATTATCTGGTTCTTTAGGCTTTATATCCCTCCGGTGATTATCCTTTATAAACTGGTAATACATTATTTAATAAAATGGATTTGGTGGATTTACCGAATTTCCTTTAAAAATATGGCACACAGCCTGAAGAAGCAGCATTATTTTATCGCAGCAAAAGGAACGATACTGGCAATATTTACAAT
>JALHTA010000097.1 GCA_022865545.1 Actinomycetota bacterium
AATATTCTCTATTACTTCTTTCCTGTATGCTTTTAGGGTGCATCCATAGTCATGGAGTCTTACACCTGTTAATTTTGATATTATCTTATTTGCTATAATGGACGGAAACCGTCTGGATACAGCTTTATCCTTTCTGTCCTTTCTCCAGCCACTGACTATATCATAACCCTCATCCATCTTGGCAAGGATCATCGGGATATCTCCCGGATCGTTTTGAAGATCAGCATCAAGGGTGATTATGATATCTCCGATTGCATGGTCAAAACCTGCACTCATTGCAGAAGTCTGTCCAAAATTTCTTCTAAACCTTATGATCTTATAAAAATCACTTTTTCCATGGATCTTTTTTAGTTCATCATATGTTCCATCTGTGCTTCCGTCATCGATCAGTATTACTTCATATCTGAGCTTTAGCTTTGATAAGGCACCATCTAGATTGCTATAAAGATGTTTTACACTTTCCTTTTCATTATAAACCGGGATGACTATGGAAAGATCTATTTTGTCTTTTTTCGGTTTTCCTGTTTTAGTATCTTTTTTTACGGTAGCTTTTTTCCTGATCTTATCAACCATTAAATATTCCCTCTTTTTTCTTTTTCTTATACCATTTGATAAAATGTCCTATCCCTTTTTCAATAGGAGTCTCAGGACTAAAATTTATCATTTTCCTGGCTTTTCGAGTATCAGCATATGTGGTAAATACATCCCCGGGCTGCGGGTCCCTAAAGTCTATTATTGATTTTTTGCCCACAGTTTCCTCAATAAAGCCGATTAGTTTTAAAAGTCTGATCGGCTTTGAATTGCCGAGATTTATTACTTCATACCCATCAATGCATTCAAGACTGTTTGCTATACCGGTTATTATATCATCTATATAGGTATAATCACGGGATGAGGTCCCATCACCGTAAACTTCTATTGGTTCGCCGTCCAGTATCTTCCTGGAAAACTTATGGATTGCCATTTCGGGCCGCTGTCTTGGTCCATAAACTGTAAAGAATCTATAGGCAAATACTGATATATTATAAAGATGATGATATGTATAGCAGATAAGCTCCCCCGATTTCTTTGTAGCTGCATAAGGAGAGACAGGGGAATCTACCCTGTCATCCTCTGAAAAGGGCGTCTTCTCATTACCGCCATATACTGATGATGATGAGGCAAAGATAAATTTGTCAACACCATGCTCCCGGCAGCTCTCAAGCAGGTTGATGGTTCCCTCTACATTTACTTTTTCATAAAGCACCGCATTTGCCAAAGATGGTCTTACTCCCGCCCTGGCAGCAAGATGAATAACAAGGTCGATGCTGGAAGTAGAGAATATTTCTCTTATAGCCTGCTTGTCAAGGATATCTGCCCTGTATAATCTATAATTTTCATTATCCAATATGCCGTTTATATTGTTTTCCTTGATAGCCGGGTCATAATAATCATTGAAGTTATCTATACATATCACCCTGTGCCCCAGGGCTATTATCTTTTCCGATAAATGGGAACCTATGAATCCCGCCCCACCTGTAATTAGTATATTCATACAAGTATCTTAATAGTATTGGTTATTTTAGGATAGCTAGAAATTGAACTTATTATACACAAAAAAAGTTTTTAAGTAATTATATAAAAAACCTTTTATACCATAGTCCCACATTAATAAGAGCCCAGAGTATATGATTGTGATTATGTTTTAAGGCTATATGCTCCTCTGTGAGCTGCGAAATATACCCACGGTTAAAATTATCTTTTATAATAGGCGAAGTATTAAAAAGATCGATCATATAATCTTTAAGTTCATCTCTTAGCCAATTTTTGATGGGCAGGCTATAACCCTGTTTTCCCCGGTATATGATATTGTCCGGAAGAAACTGGTTCTTTTTTAATGCTTTTCTAAAAATATATTTGGTCATCATCCCGTTAAGCTTCAGGCCTGCCGGAATGGAAGTTGCGAGCTCAATTACCTCATGATCGAGGAAAGGCACCCTTACTTCAAGCGAAGTGGCCATACTCATCTTATCGACCTTCATCAGTACGCTGTCTGCCATGGTAAGCTTAATATCTACATAAATATCCTTATCTACAGGATCATCTGAATTACATGACCGGCTAAAGTGATATATGGGATCAAAAGGTGTAAAAGATACATTTTGTCTCATCTTACTATTAAAAATATTTTCAGCCATTTCCGGATTGAGGAAATATTGCCAGCGCATGGCCCCTGCTTCAAGTGGGTAAAGTGACCCTTCCATAAATCTCT
>JALHTA010000098.1 GCA_022865545.1 Actinomycetota bacterium
GTCTTCCAAAAGGGAAGACAAAAGAAAAAGTAGAATTTATCACAGCTCATAAGCACATATATAGTATTTGGCTGATGTGTGATGTTTTAAAGATTTGCAAATCAAGTTATTATAACTTAAGCAAACAGAAAACCGACAAAAAGAGACATTTAAAATATTTTTAGTCTATAGCAGGCTAAGCGGAAAACTAATTATATCTAATATTTTTTATAATCTCTTTAAAAAAGTCTTTTCCCCATATGCCTACCGAATCTGGGTCCTTAAGGAAAGGAAGGACATCCAGTTTTGCTTTTTCAAAATCTATGCTATCTATTTGATGGATTAAAATTTCCAAAAACTTTTTTTTATCAAGAGTCTCTTTCTGGGGAAAGTGGCTGCTCTGTTTCATCCTTTTTTCAAGATGTGTAAGATCTAAGCTGAAATCATTCCGTATATACCATACAAGATCATACCAGTCACGGCCTTTTACCCTTGTTTTCCATTTTCTGCATAAAATAGCATGCATTTTCCCGGCAAATAAATAAGGGATCTTATAAGTATTGACTGAAAAAGGTATGGGATTTAAAAGATATTTGGCTTCAGTTTTAAATCCAGGCGGAGGGTCAATATCTACTTCGATCTTTATCTTCAGTAACCTGGAACCAGGGATTTTTTTTAAATATTGGACCGGGGTTTCTGCTATTAAAAGGTTTTTTATGGTACCTGCTTTTATAAATGCTGATTCAGTACTTGTGCTTGTTTTTTTATCTTTGTAATTTATTTCGGTATTGAAACCAAATGAAGCCAGCTCATTATTCAGGGCTGCAAAATAATCTTTGATAGTAAAAGATCTATCAGGCTCAAGAAGTGAAAAATCAATATCTTCAGAAAAACGTTCAAGCCCATACAGTATCCTTAATGCTGTTCCTCCATAAAAGGCAGCTTTTTCGAAAAATTTGGCCCTCCACAGGCCTAGAAGAGCTATTTCCTGTATTATTTCCTTCAGTGCATTTTTGTAATCATCCGAACTCTTTAAACTGTATCTTCCAAGCATGATCTTTATTGCATTATCCATAATTCCTTTCAAAGTATTCCTTAAAAAGTAAGCAGTTTCCACTATACTTTTTTGCCAGAAATCTGATATCTCTTCTTTTTAATTTGTTTAATTCTCTTTCATCTATCCTTAAGTCTTGAAAAAGAAAATCTTCCATTTCTGTGACACTGCTAAGTTTATGGCTAAAATATAAAATATCTGCTATTGCTTTTTCTCTTGAAGCTATGATTATATTGTGTTTCTCATCAAGGTTTATTATGGTAATACCATCCACATATAAGTCCGGCCTGATATACCGATATGTAAAACGGCCAATTGGAGTATCAAATACCTTATTTCTTTTATTTGTTACTGCAGTTACAGTTTCAGTCCTTTCAGGGATCATCTCATAAAAAGAAAGTGCATATTCGAGTGAGATATAGGAAGGTCCGTATATAAGGTTTGAGAGTGTTTCCCGGTAATAGTGGTTTCTAGTGTATGGCTCCCCCAGGATATATAGACCTTTTTTTATCCGTATTATTTCCCCTTTATGAAGCATATCGTTGATCTTTACCCGCTTATTTTTATAGTTTGATAGAACAGATTTCAGGTAATTATAATCAACTTCTTCAATTGGAAAGGCTTTTTTTGTAATTAACATAATTCCTCCAGTATGTTAGCATTTTACTAACATACTGGTTAATTGTCAATTAAATTTATAAGAACTTGCTTTTGGATCTCCAGCTTATAATCCCCCAAAAGTTAACATAACCAAAGGTTACCATATCTTTTAAGCACCATAGATCATGATACTGAAGCAGAAAATATACAGAGTGGAAGAATAAATAGGGAAAATACCCCATCCAGGTCTATTATATTACAGCCAAATATCCAGTGGCCCTATAATCATCCTAACACACATGGTCGCAGTCTATATAATCATCATGGGCATAATCATCAAACTCATCGGGGGCAGCGGGCATCTTAGGCGGAGGTCTTTATATGTAAATGTGTTATTATAAAATATCAAATATAATACAAGTAGTTTAAGTATTTATACTTGTGATATTGAGTATTTACTTGTATTATTATTTCAGGTGATAGAAATGA
>JALHTA010000099.1 GCA_022865545.1 Actinomycetota bacterium
ACCAAGACTGGACCCCAAAAAAAGAGTAGGGAGGGAGATGGTTGATAATATTAATAAAGTAGGGCTGTCAATCGATGATAACTTAAAAGCAATGGAAGATATCGGAAGCGCTGATTTTGTCGTAAGAGATATTGAAATAGAAAAAATAGTTCCTTCCACTAAAAATTTTTTTAAAGTAGACGACATAGAAGATCTGGCGGAAGATATTAGGGAAAACGGACTCAGCCATAATCTTCTGGTAAGGCCCATTAGCGGTGATAGATTTGAGATAATCTCAGGAGAGAGAAGATTTAAAGCTCTAAAGATACTGGGCAGGACAAAGGCGCCCTGTAAAGTTGAAGAAGATTTAAAGGATAATGATATTGATACAGAGATCAAACTGATAAATACAAATGCCAAGACCCGCCAGCTCTCTGATCTTGAAAAGGCAGAAGCGATTAAAAGGCTGGGTCTCCTGTACAAGGATAAGAAAAATAAGGGAATTAAAATCAAGGGAAGGATCAGAGACAATATTGCATCAGATCTGGGAATTTCCGGTATAAAGGTAGAGAGATTAAATAAGTTAAATAAGCTGATCCCAGGGCTAAAAGAGGCTCTTGGCAGAAATAAAATTAGCGTGTCTGCTGTGGAGCAGTTTTCCGGCATGGACACGCAAACACAAAAAGTAATGCTCTCCCTTATAAAAAACGGGGAGTTTGTAGACACTGAAAGGGCCAAGAAATTAAAAACAGAATGGGAGAAAACAAAAGACAAATTAAAAGCTGAAGTAGGTATTTTAGAAAATGAAAATAAACTTCAGCAAAAGAAATTAATAGAAGCAGAGGAGAAACTTTCAAATAGTAACTTGAAACTATCTAAAGATGTAAAGACAGACCAGTCTAATATTGAAAATAATGCTGCCGTAGCAATTGCAACCAGTATGCTTTTAGGTCTGGTAAATAAAAAAGATTTGAAAATATCGGCTAAAAATTTAAATGAATTAAAAAAGTTAAAAGATAGGTTGGAAGCTATATTTTAAATACTTTTTGGCACTAAAAAAAGTGGTTCAAATTGAACCACTTTTAAAATCTCAGTTTTAAAAACAAAGACAAGGGGGAAGTGGAGATGAAACATATTATGCTAATCGGTAATGTTACAGGAGGTGTAGATCTTGTGACTACATCCGGAGGAACTGATGTTGCAAACTTTTCTATTGCTGTGACAAAGTATAAGGATAAGAAAAGTGAAAAATGGATAGCGGACTATTTTGATTGTGTAGCGTGGAAAGACCTGGCAGTAAATATTTCTCAAAGTATTAAAAAAGGTACCAGGGTAATTATATCTGGAAAAATTGAAAATCAAAATTGGGAAGATGATGAGGGTACAAAAAGAAAGAATACAAGAATTACTGTGTTTAATCTTGGTGTAGATCTTTCCTTTGCTGTCTGTACCGGCATAAGGACAAGTAAAAAGATAAATAAAGAGCCAGAGGATACTGACATTTTAAGCAGCGACGGAGAATTTACAGATAAAGAAGTAAGTAGATTTACTGCATCTTAAGACAATCAGTTAGAAACCAATTTGCAGGCAAATAGGTTACAAACTGACCTGGATAAAGATATCGGTGCTATTTGTATCAAACACCAGTAGGTGTCTCATACAAAGAGCACCTCTTTTAGAAACATAAATAGTCTGCATGTGGAAGTATTAATAGGGGGCGAGCTGCGTCTTTGTATAGCCACTTGCTTGCGCCATGGCCATACATCGACCTTTTATACTTGGGAGCAAGCTCCCAAACCCTCTTTTAAAAAAATCAGGGCATAATATGGAAAGAAAAAGGGATAAACAGATAAATATCCGGTTAAGGGCAGATGAATACCTGAAGGTCTATAATCTTACTAAAAAGGCTGATATGTGTTTGAGCGAGTATGTAAGAAAATGCATCCTTAAAAAAGAGATAGTAACCGTATATGGAATAAAGGAGTTTCTGGAGGAACTGAACCGGATCGGTAATAATTTAAATCAGCTGACAAGGAAAGTAAACCAGGGCAAGATAAAAGAGCTCGGAGATGATCTGGCCCAGATAAATTAC
>JALHTA010000100.1 GCA_022865545.1 Actinomycetota bacterium
AGCCTGGAGATGTTTAAGGACCAGGATATGACAGAGAGGCTCAGGATCGACAGGAATAATAATAATATTATAAAGCTACAGCTTGCTATAGGGGACTTTTTCATATGTGCCTCTGAAAAACAGAGAGATTACTGGATCGGCATGCTGAGTGCGATGGGGCGTATAAACCCATATAGCTATGATTCTGATAATACACTGAGGACCCTTATTGATGTCGTCCCATTCGGCATCCCTTCAGATCCTCCGAAAAGGGGAGGTATCTCGATGGCTGAAGTGATCCCAAACTTAAGGGAAGGGGACAAAGTAGCCCTCTGGGGAGGCAGCATATGGAACTGGCTCGATCCGATAACTACCATCAAGGCCCTCTGGGAAGCGACAAGAAGCAGGGATGATATAAAGATGCTTTTCATGGGCATAAAGCATCCTGATCCAAAACTTCCGGAGATGAAAAAATGCCTTGATGCCATAAAGCTTTCAAAAGAACTGGACCTATATGATAAACAGGTATTTTTCAATGAATGGACGCCTTATGAGATGAGACAGGCACTTCTACTTGAGTCCGATGTTGGACTCTCCATTCACCAGGAGAGGATAGAGACAGAATTTTCCTATAGGACAAGAGTACTTGATTATATATGGGCCGGACTTCCAGTCATCACAACTGAAGGAGATTCGATCGCAAAGATCGTCAAGGAAGAAAATATCGGGGAAGTAGTAAAATATGAAAACACAACACAGCTTGCAAGGGTACTTGAGAGCATGCTTACCAATAAGAGCCTCCAGGACATATACCGCAAAAACTTGAAAAAAATAAGGTCCAGGTTCTTCTGGGAGAATGTGACTGTACCACTTGTGAAATACTGCCAGAATGCATATTATGCGACCGATAAGAAAAAAATATACGAGCTTGTAGAATTTCAAAACAGCCGGCTTTCAAATATTATCAGGGATAATTTTGAAGGATGCACCAATGTGCTGATGATCACCAGGAATAAACTCAAGGATAGGGATATTGTTTTAAATGGAGATGTCGGCAAAGTATTTTATCTAGAGGTAGGGGAAGAGTCTAAGGGTCTGGCAAATAAAGACAATGACCTGGATGAGATCGGCATATTAAAATCAAAGATAGTACAGAGGACCAAATTTGACGGGATCATTGCAAATAATGCATTCCTGGAGATAAATCCCCGCTTCTTTTATGATCTTGTAAATGTCTGCAGCAGCAAATTAAAGAAGAAGGGGCTTTTCTTTTTCTCCATCCCGGAAAACAGGGGCCTTGCTGAAATGCTCGGCAGGGGCCGTAAAGCAAGTAAAACCGATATCAGGATAGATGACTTTACAATAGAGTATATACTGAAGGATTCGGGTTTTGAGATCATGGATAAGGGCATATGGGACACTATAGAAGGTATCGAAGAACTTACAGGTGATAGTGAGCTCGGCCAGATCTATGGCAGAAATGAGCTATTTGAGCTTTTTGAAATTGCCTTTGACAGTACAAAGCTTGATGACCTGATGCTTCTAAGCCGTTTTGATATAATGGAATCTGGGGATCTTACTGGTGATAAGACTATTAAGGGCAAGCTTAAGAAATATATGTTTCTTCTTACCAGTATGTATTTTGAGAATATCCGTAAAAGCTATAATCAGTCGATGATGACGCTTTCTAATAATATTAAGGTGCAGATAAATAATGAGATAAATAAACTTAACCAGAAGAACCGGGAGAGGATGCTGCTGATATATTTTAATATTTTCAAAACCCTTTACCGTGAAATAAAAGGACTGGGCCATGATATATCAAGTCTAAAAGATCTTATAGATGGTTTTGAGATTAAGAAAAAAACAAAGAATACCGGGACAGAGATCGATCAGAAGCTAGAGGTACTTCTAAGGGATATGGAAAATATTGACAATATAATGGGACTTTCAGTATCCCATAAATATTATCTGGTAAAAAAATTATAGATTTTGGCGGTCAACTCTGTTATAAGAGTAAATTGAAATATGATAAAGGAGAGAAAAAAATTGAATCTTTTAAGTTCAGTGCTGCTGATACTTCTCAGTATCTCCATAGCCGTGACAGGACAAGTATTGCTAAAGATCGGCATAGACAGGATAGGAATAAATGGTTTTGGAAGCATGAAAGCACTTACCGGTCTTTTCTCAGGCATAATCAAAAGCCCCATGGTCCTTACCGGACTCTTTCTTTATTTTATATCTGCAGCTATCTGGCTGGTAATACTATCTACAGTTGACTTAAGTTTTGCCTATCCATTTATAGGTTTGTCTTATGTGATAGTGCTAATCCTTTCAAAATTCATACTGAAAGAAGAAGTCAATCCCCTCAGGTGGGCCGGGGCTTTTATTATTACAGTAGGTGTAGTTATCATTTCACGGGGATAATTACTATATAGATAAGCGAGGTATTTAATTGGCTCAGGATGATGATCCCTTAATATCCGTATTAACTGTCAACTGGAATGGCAAAAGATATCTGGATGATCTTTTTAATTCAATATTTTCCCTAAATTACCCCATGGAAAAGCTCCAGGTACTTATGGTCGATAATAATTCCAGTGATGATTCTGTAAAATATGTAAAAAAGAAGTTTCCCTCAGTAGAAATAGTAGAGCTTGACGAAAACCGGGGGTATGCAGGAGGGAATAATGAAGGTTTTAAAAGGGCAAAGGGAAAATATATAGCACTAATAAATAATGACTGCATGGCTGATCCCGGCTGGCTCGGGGAGATGCTTGCTATTTTTAATAAATCAACTAGTGATGCAAAGATCGGCGCCGTTGGTCCAAAAGTTGTATTCTACTGGCAGTATCTGCCGCTGCAAATAATCTCTGAAAGTCATAATATTGCCGAGAAGGATAAAGGAAATACAAAACCCAGGAGGCTGGGTGTGAGATTGTCACAAGTAAAAGCATATCCATCATCTATGGGAAATGCAAAAACTGATAAAAGTAGTAGAGCAAAGTCCGGATATTCTGCGGATATAGAGCCTGAAATAAGATACCTGGATGGCTTCTACCCTCCAGAGACCGGAAGCAGCGGCGAGGCCATTTATTGGACCCGGGGTAATGCAGTTATGGCCGTACCAATAGCTGATATTTCCACCGATACTATACTGGAACTTAAAGTATCATCGGAGATCTCTGCCAATAATCTAAAGATCGTATTGGGTGAGGAGATATTGAAAGTGAAAAAAGTAGGGAAAAGACCGGTAAAAATATGGATAAAGATCGCCAGCGACCTTTACAGATACCGTAAAGATATTATTAATAGCTGCGGGGCCAAGATCAACCGTTCTTTCTACAGCAGGGACAGGGGATACTTAAGCTTTGATGACGGGCAATACTGCAGGGTCGAGGAGATATTTGCCCTGAGCGGAAGCAGCTTTATGGTGGACCGGAAGATGCTTGAGGATACAGGATATTTCGACCCGGATTTTTTTACATATTATGAGGATATAGACCTTTTCTGGAGAGCCAGGCTTAAAGGATGGAAGCACTTCTTTACCCCGAATGCCCTGATAAGACATCATCATTGCGGTTCCGGAAAGGAATGGTCCTATGATTTTACATATCATGTCTTAAGAAACAGACTGCTGATGATATATAAAAATGGCTGGCTGCTGGCCTTCATCAGAAGCCAGGCGGCTTTTACAGTCTCAAAAGCAATACATACCCTATATTATTTAAGCCAGCTTGTAAGGGGGAGCAAAGTAAGAAGGATGGATATCCCCATAAGATTCAGGATATTTTTTGAAATGTTTTATCTTTTGCCCAAATACCTTAAAAAAAGGCTGGATATAAGATTATCAAGGAAAACCGGGGACAGGCAGATAAAGACCTGGTTTAAGGTATTTTAAATAATCCTTAAATCGTGTTAGTATTCTAAATCATGTTAAAAATCGCGATCTATGATAGATATTTATCCACAGCTGGCGGAGGAGAAAGGTATAGCTGTAAGATGGCAGAGATCCTTTCGGCGCAATCTGGGTATGAGGTGGATCTGGTAACCGATCTCCATGCTGATATTGGTGAAGTAGCCAGGTGGCTGAATCTGGACCTTAGCAATGTAAACCTTAAGGTATTTCCTTATATCTCCGATGATTATACAAAAAAACTCACGGCTGGTTATGACCTTTTTATAAATACGACATATCTGAGCGCTCTCCCGGCCTATGGGGCAAAAAATATTTATCTTTGTTATTTCCCCACACCATTTGATGTGGACTTTAAGTTCATCCACCGTTTCCTTCTTATATTCTTCAGGCTTCCCGCAATCTGGCTGTTCAGGCTTGCCGGAAAGATGACTGGAGGATTTAAGAGCATAAATATTGAGGAGGGACTCTATGAGCCCAAGAGGTTTATGCTAAGACGCGGAAGCTGGACAAGCGGCAGGGCAATACTAAAGATCCAGGGTGATGATATGCTGGCTCTTGGAATTAAAAATCCTCCAAACAGCCCGGTTGACACAATGGATATTAGTATCATCATAAGCAGGGACGGGCACAGGATCCATGAATACAGAACAGCGCTTAAAAGGGGTCAGAGACAGAAGATAAGGATACCTTTTGCAAGCATATCAGGAGAGGACAGCGGGAAAAAGGAATATACGGTAGAAATAAACTCAAATACTTTCAGTCCCGCCGAAGATGGGAGCGGCTCCCGGGATACAAGGAAGCTGGGAGCGGTAATATATGATGAGACGGAAGTAAATCCCGCGAAAAAGCTAATACTTAAGATACTCGGGTTTATACCGCTTTTTCTTATAACATATCCCAGGCATTATAAATTCCTGGATACATATCAGAAAATAATATCGATATCCGAGTATTCGAGTTTCTGGATTAAAAGATTTTGGGATAAGGATAGTACAATACTTTTCCCCCCGGTTGATACGGAAAGTTTTAGAAGCGGCGGGAATAATAAAAAAGAGAAAGCGATCTTGTCTGTGGGAAGGTTTTTTCCCGAGCATCATAATAAGAAGCAGTATGAGCTGGCAGCTACCTTTATAAAGATGATAGAGGAGTATCCTGTGGATATGAAAGGCTATACCCTCTACCTTGCAGGCGGAGTATCAGGTACCCGCGAACACCTGGAATATGTTGAGCGGATTAAAAAGCTTTCAGCGGGGTATCCAATAGAGGTCCTTCCCAATGTATCGTTTAAAGAACTTACAGGACTATTCAAAAAGTCATCCATATTCTGGCATGCTTCGGGACTCGGTGAAGATGAAAATGCGCACCCGGAAAAATTTGAGCATTTTGGCATCACTACAGCAGAGGCCATGTCAGCAGGATGTATCCCGGTAGTAATAAACAAAGGCGGCCAGAAAGAGATCATTGAAGATGGAGTTGATGGATTTTTCTTCAGTGACCTTCGGGAGTTATCAGACCAGACACTTAAAATAATCAGGGACGAAGCGGACTCCGGGAAAATCAGGGAAAATGCAGTCAGGAATTGCCAGAAGTTTTCAAATAGCAGTTTTAAAAAAGAACTCTTATCGATCATTGAAGAAGTAATAAATACATAGGATGGATGATAAGATATCTATGCAGCCAGGCCCTAAAGAGAATTAAAGCAAACCTGCAAGGGATGGATATTTTTGGAGTATATGAAAGAACTAAGCATAATAATCGTAAATTATAATGGCAGCGGCTTTATAGATGACTGCCTCGAAAGCATAAGGAAGCATCCTGGAAAAGTAGATCTTGAAGTCATCATAATGGATAATGCTTCCACTGACGGGAGTACTGAATATCTTAAAAGATTTTGTTCTGAGAATCAGGGGTTCCGCCTTATGGAAATGGGGAGCAATACTGGTTTTGGCAGGGCATCTAATAAGGGCGCAGGATCCGCAGAGGGAAAATTCCTCCTATTTTTAAACCCTGATTGCAAGATAACTGGTGATGATATCGGTCCCCTGCTAAAGTTTTATAAAGATTCTGAAAGCCCCGGAGTCATAGGGGCAAAGATAATAGGGGAATCTGGCAGTCTTCATTATAGCTGCCGCACCTTCCCGACACTTGCCAGGCAGTTTTACGAAAGCTATTTCTTGCAGCGCATCTTCCATAGTAACCGCATATTCGGTTCATATTTTATGAGCTGGTGGGATCACAGCGGTCCCGGGGAGGTTGACTGGCTCGCAGGATCCTTTATGCTTGTGGACAGGGGACTTTTTATTGACGCGCAAGGGTTTGATACTGATTATTTTATGTATAGCGAGGATACGGACCTTTGCCTCAGGCTATATAGAATGGGATATAAAAATTATTATTATCCCGGATACTCAATAATACATGCGGATAGCGGAATAGCTTCCAGGGA
>JALHTA010000001.1 GCA_022865545.1 Actinomycetota bacterium
TCTACTATAAAAAATGGAGATAAAATAATAGTACTTTCACATGGTGAAATAGTGGAAAGGGGCACCCACGGGGAACTTCTGAAGGCTAAGGAGATCTACCATAAACTGTATAAATACCAGTACCAATTACAGAAATGATCAGTTCTTTTTAAACCATCTAAAATATTAGATCTTAAGAAACTCAAGTAAATAGTAACCTTATTGGTCTTTGTATTTATATACTATAAAGTAATTAGGGATGCTATTGATTGATTTTTGAAATATAATATAGATATAAATTTGATTACATAGACTGGGAGTTTGATTATGGATGTTAAACTAATAGTCACTTATGATCCCGCTCACCAAAAAAGCTGTGAGGAAAGCTTAAAAAATGTGATGGACGCTGTAGGAGCAAAACCCAAATTACTGAAGTCAAAATATAATGGTATTTTCCTTATCGAGTTGCCAAAGCCAAAAGAAGCAGTTAAAAAACTTGCAGCTTTGAGTAAAAAAGACCAGGAGATATTTGGTAAGACCCACCGTTATATTCCTGTTGATAAATGGGTATCCTCAAAAGTTCCCGACATGCAGAAAGCGATTAAGTCCCTGGTTCCAAAGATCGGAGAAAATGAAAAGTGGAAAATGGATCTTGAAAAAAGGCATTACCACAAACTGGATTATCAGGAACTGATTGTAAGGCTCACCGAAGTGGTAGACCGGAGGAAGATCGATCTTAAAAAACCAAAGAAGATAATAAAAGTTGAAATCATTGGGACCAATGCCGGGATCTCACTCCTGGAATCCGGGGAGCTCCTTACAGTTTCGTAAAAAGATTATTGGGATTATTTGATTTTCAGAAAAAGTCCCAGGCTTTTACCAGCCATCATCATCAGGAAAAATATTGACATATTTAATACTTTTCCTTGGTTCTGCCATCATGGGTTCTACCGCTTCCCGCCACTGATCATAATGTTCAGTCTCTTTATGCAATAAATAGAACTTTTGTAATATTTCATATAATTTTGTTAGAATAAAAAAATCATTCTAAAAACAATAGTCAAGAGGGGCACAATTGGAAAACTTTGTTTATAAAAATCCGACTAAAATAATTTTTGGCCGCAGCACCCATAAAGATATAGGAAAAGAAGTCAAAAAATATTCTAAAAAAATACTACTTCACTATGGTATTGGAAGTATAAAGAAATCGGGACTTTATGATGAAATTATCGCATCTTTAAAAGAGGAGGGTATAGATATATTTGAACTGGCAGGTGTAGGACCCAATCCCAGACTTGGGCTCACAATCAAAGGTTCCCGGATATGCCGGGAAAATAATATCGACTTTATCCTTGCAGTAGGAGGAGGAAGCGTTATTGATTCGGCTAAAGCTATTGCTCTTAATGTGCCATATAAAGGTGATAGTATGTGGGATTTCCTTACCGGAAAAGCAAAGCCTGTTTCAGCACTTCCCATAGGAGTAGTTCTCACTATCCCTGCCGCTGGCAGTGAGTCCAGTGATATTACAGTTATCACCAATGAAAAGGCAATGATAAAGAGGGGCTACCATCATGAACTCATAAGACCGGTTTTTGCGGTACTTAATCCTGAACTTACTTTTACACTTCCCCCTGAACAATTATCCTATGGAGCAGCTGATATAATGGCGCATGTAATGGAGAGGTACTTTACAAAGACCCGTCATGTCGACCTGACCGACAGGCTTTGTGAATCGGTTTTAAAAACTGTTATAGAGAATGCTCCCCTCATGTTCAAGGACCCCAAAGATTATAATCCCAGAGCTGATATAATGTGGTCAGCTAGTCTTGCACATAATGATCTACTTAGCACGGGAAGAACCGGGGACTGGGGGACACATAAGCTTGCTCATGAGCTAAGCACTTATTATGATACACCGCATGGTGCTGCAATAGCCATTATATTTCCTGCCTGGATGAAATATGTATATAGGGAAGATATGGAAATATTCTATAAATTTGCAGTAAGAGTATTTGATATAGATCCATGTTTTGGGACACAGGAAAACATTGTTCTAGAAGGCATTGAAAGACTTGTGTCATTCTTTAAAAATCTCGACCTTCCTACATCTTTGGAGGATATTGGAGCAGGAGAAGAAGGATTTGAAGAGATGGCTGAAAAGACTATGCTGTTCGGACCCATAGGAAAATATATGGAA
>JALHTA010000101.1 GCA_022865545.1 Actinomycetota bacterium
ATACAGCATCAGGACCGATGTCTTTGCCCACCTTCAAGATCTGGATTCATCATTTTTCATAAATACCAGAACAGGAAGCATAATGGCCCTTATGACCAATGACCTGGAAGCCATAAGAAATTTTCTGGGGCCTGGTCTTATGAACCTCTTTAGTACAATTATTGTTTTTGTTACCACACTTACAGTAATGTTTCTTATAGATATTAAATTATCCCTTTATTCGCTGATCGCAATTCCCATCCTCCCCTTCATTGTAAGAAAGTTAAGTGCCATGCTATACAGCCGGTTTAAAGAATCACAGGAACAGTATTCTGTTCTTTCTGCACGCACGCAGGAAAGTATTGCAGGGATAAAGGTAATAAAGTCATTTACACAGGAAGAAAACGAGAAAGGCATATTCTCAAAACTGAATATGGAATATATAAATAGAAATCTTTCTCTTGCCAGAGTAAGGAGTATTTTCTGGCCGTCGATGATATTTATTGGCGGGATCGGTACGCTTGTCGTGCTGCTGATAGGAGGAAGGCAAGTCATTGCAGGAACACTTACACTTGGACAGTTTGTCCAGTTTTCTGCATATATAGGCGCCCTCACCTGGCCCCTTATTTCTCTTGGCTGGGTAATAAATCTAATCCAGAGGGGCTCTGTTTCCATGAAGCGGATAAACAATATCTTTAAAATAAAGCCCGGGATCAAAAGTCCGAAAAGATCCGCTTCGCCAAAGCCTTTCAAGGGGGCTATCAGCTTTTCAGGCATATATTTCAGGTTCGGCCTGGAGAAAAATACTAAGAACCTTATTATGGAGAACTTCAAGGATTTTAAAGATACTTCTTCTACCTCCAAGGACAACTGGGTACTTGAGGATATAAACTTTAATATAGATGCAGGCATGCAGGTGGGCATAGTCGGGTTTACGGGTTCAGGAAAATCAACCCTGGTAAATCTTCTTCCCAGGCTTGATGACCCGCAGAAGGGGGAAATATTTTTAGACGGAAAAAATATCAGGTCCTACTCTCTTGACCATCTGAGGGGAAGCATTGGATATGCCACCCAGATGCCTTTTCTTTTTTCTAAGACTATACGGGAAAATATTTTATTCGGTGCCGAGGGCACTATGGAGGACTTGAGTGAAGAAGATGTCACAAATAGGGTCTTAAGGGCCTCGAATATTTCCCATCTTCATACCGATATCTTAGGATTTCCGGATTCTTATGATACTTTGATCGGGGAAAGAGGGGTAACCCTCTCAGGCGGCCAAAAACAAAGGCTTGCAATCGCAAGGGCGCTGGTGGCCGAACCGCGGATATTGATACTGGATGATTCATTTTCAAATGTCGATACTAATACTGAAGAATCCATCCTCAAAGACCTTAAGGCTGAGACCTCCGATATTACAACTATTATAATATCCCATAGGATATCTACCATCAAGGACTCTGACCTTATCATAGTGCTTGATGAAGGAAAGATAGATTCTACAGGAAAACACGGGGAACTTATGAAAAAATGCAGGATCTACCAGAGCCTCTATCAGAGGCAGCAGCTGTCAGAAGAACTTGATGAAGAATTATGATCTGGAGGAATTAAATTGGTCGATAGTTTTTATGAAAAAGAACTTTCTGGAAAGTCGTTTGACAGAAAAACAGCCGTCAGGCTATTAAAGTTTATAAAGCCTTACAGGCGTCTTCTGGGACTTACTATCTTCCTGCTGCTTATAACCGCTGGACTGCAGGTGATGGGGCCTTATCTTGTTAAACTAGCTATCGATAATTATATTACTGTAGGCAAGGTTGACGGGCTTCTTAATATAGTGCTTCTTTATGGATTGGTGCTATTATTTGAATTCGTGATCAGGTATTTCCAGGGTTACTATACCGAGTATATGGGTCAGAAGATCATGTATGATATGAGGATGGAAATATTTTCTCATATCCAGAAACTACCGATGTCTTATTTTGATAAAAATCCTGTGGGCAGGGTGATGACCAGGGTCACTACAGATGTCCAGAGTTTGAACGAGATGCTGTCATCAGGTATTGTTACCCTATTCGGTGATATATTCATGATAGTCGGAATCATGGCTATAATGCTTACCCTAGACTGGAAATTATCATTGGTCACTTTCTCTGTCCTTATACTCCTCGCAATAGCCACCTTTATTTTCAGGGCAAAAGTAAGAGTGTCATTCAGGATAATCCGTACCAAAATATCAAATATAAATTCATTCCTTCAGGAATCCATATCGGGTATAAATACTACAAAGATATTTAACAGGCAGAAAGAAAATAATGATGAATTTTCTGTATTAAACACAGATTATTTAAATACATACCTTAAGACTATACTTTACTATGCTGTATTTTTCCCTGTTGTAATACTTATAAGCACCCTTGCAGTGGCCCTTGTGGTATGGTATGGAGGTGGCCAGGTAATCCGGAATATCCTGACACTTGGAACACTGGTAGCTTTTATTCAATATGTCGAAAAATTCTTCCATCCCATAAGCGACCTGAGTGAGAAGTTTGGCATCCTCCAGGAAGCTATTGCAGCATCGGAAAGGGTATTTAATCTCCTTGACCTTAAACCTGCCATCACTTCTCCTGCAGATCCGGTAAGGGTTGAAAAGATAAAAGGTAATATAAAGTTTGAGAAGGTATGGTTTGCATATAATGATGAAAACTATGTCTTAAAAGATATCTCCTTTGACCTTCACGCAGGTCAGAGCGTCGCCTTTGTGGGAGCTACCGGCTCGGGAAAGACTTCTATAATTAATCTTATGAACAGATTCTATGAAATACAAAAAGGCAAGATACTCCTGGATAATATCAATATAAAGAAATTCGACCTGCAGGAGCTCAGGCGCCATATTGGAGTAGTGATGCAGGATGTCTTCCTCTTTTCAGGGAGCATTCTTGAAAACATCAGGCTTGGCAATGAGGACATCAGCCTGGACCAGGTGATCAGTGCTTCAAAATATGCAAATGCCCATAAATTCATAAAAAAACTTCCGGGACAATATGATTTTGAAGTTAAGGAAAGGGGCCAGGTACTGTCAGTCGGACAGAGGCAGCTTATTGCTTTTGCGCGGGCACTTGTATTTAATCCTGAAGTACTTTTAGTACTTGATGAAGCCACCTCCAGTATAGACTCGGAAATAGAAGCACTCATCCAGGACGCCCTGGAAAAGATAATGGAGAACAGGACTACGATTATAATAGCCCACAGACTTTCCACTATAAAAAATGTAGATAAAATAATAGTACTTTCACATGGTGAAATCGTGGAAAGGGGCACCCACAGGGAACTTCTGAAGGCTAAAGGGATCTACCATAAACTTTATAAATACCAGTACCAGCTGCATAAATAAGTCAGCATAAAACTAGCAATAAACAAGTATCTATTGATATTTATAAATATTATCTATAGTATTGTTTATTTTCTTATCCAGTGTCCAGATCAGCAGATTATTATTCATTGCGGAGACTATTATTGCACTGTCAATTAATCCAATGCCTTTGGAGATCAATTGGTTTTTATTTGAATAAATGCCTGCATCTATCCAAAGACCGGATTCATTTATTTTTGGAAGACAATCCCAGTATGATAAAATCACTGCACGTTCCCTTTTTGATATAGTTCCCTGAAGAAGTTCTCCAAAAATACACTCTATAGCGATAAT
>JALHTA010000102.1 GCA_022865545.1 Actinomycetota bacterium
CGCCCTGGGCGGATACCATACGATCAAAATAATAAAGGATCAAAACGATTATTATTTTCCTAATATACTTCTAAACAGATTCGGGTTCGAGTCCCCTATGGGCTCCCGCTGGTTCCCAATACAAGAACTTCTTCCTCAACATCCCTTCTTATGATAATAGGTGATACCTCTGGAGTCTTGCTAAGGACATCAAAAGTTATTATGATATTAATTAACTAAAATATAATTTTATTGGATATTTTCCATATTTTTCCACTTAACCCCGAGAAACTGGAGATTGAGGGGGTCATTGTAAACAAAAATATGCGACTAAAAAATATGGGCTGGTCTATATGAAAAAAACATTAATTATCTACCCATTTCTTTTCGCCTTATTCCCCGTACTGTTTCTATATTCATATAATATAGAGCAATTACCATTTACTGAAGTACTTCTGTCATTAACTATTGTAATGGGCTTCACTATTATCGCATTACCAATATTATGGCTAATTCTTAAAAAGGATATTAAAAAAGCAGGCATAATCATAACTGCATTTTTAGTTTTATTCTTTTCATACGGGCACGCTTATGAGGCTATCAATACTTGGAAGGTAGGCACAATCATAATAGGTAGGCATAGATACTTAATGATTGTCTGTGCTATATTATTCATTCTATGTGTTTATTTTACCATGAGAACACGAAAGGATTTAATTAACCTTACAAAGATTCTCAATGCAATATCTATTATTTTAATTCTTATCCCAATAATTAACATTAGTATTTATGAAATTAAAACAGGTTACAGGGGAAAAGATATCGCATTTGATATCAAAGAGGGATATGCTGAATCTGATAATCAAGAAAATCTCCCTGATATTTACTATATAATCCTGGATGGATACGCCAATTCTGATACTCTGAAGGAGTTCTATAATTATGACAATAACGGGTTCGCTGAATTTTTAAGAGAAAAAGGTTTTTATATAGCAGATAAAAGTGTGAGTAATTATCATGCATCCTACCTTTCTATCGCATCCTCACTAAATATGGAATACATAAACTATTTAAGTGATATCGCAGGTATCGAATCTAAAGATCAAACTCTAACCTATGGCATGATTAGAAGCAATAAAGTAGCGTATTTTTTAAAATCCAGAGGTTATAAATTTATTCATTTCAGTTCTGGCTGGGGGCCTACAAATTATAATAAATATGCAGATCTAAATATAGGCATCAGCTACCTTAAGCGAAATGAATTTCAAATGTTGCTAATAAGAACTACGATGATAGATGCATTTGAGAAGCAGTTTTTTAAGGATATTGACAGGAAAAGAATCCTCAATACTTTTGACAACCTGGCAGAGATTTACAAAGTCGAAGGAAAGAAGTTTGTTTTTGCTCACATAATTTGTCCACATCCTCCATATTTGTTTGATAGAGATGGAAACTCAGTCCCGGAAGCGGATACTGGAATGAATGGCTGGGGCCTAAAACAAAAAGAATATTATTTGAATCAATTAATCTTTATTAATAAAAAGATAGAGATTCTCATCGATGAAATCTTATCCAAGTCTGAGGTTCCGCCAATTATCATATTGCAGGCAGACCATGGCCCTCGCAACACCTTCATTGAAGGGGAATACCCGACTACTGATATATTCAAGGAGGGATCGAGAATTTTTAATGCATATTATCTACCTTCAGAAGAAGGTAATCTATTATATGATTCTATAACTCCAGTTAATACATTTAGAGTAGTCTTTAATTCTTATTTTAATACAGATTATGAATTATTGGAGGATAAGAGTTATAATTCTTTTGAAGACGAGCCTTATAGGTTTACAGATATTACAGATATGGTCGGCTATGATTAAGTAGGATTTTATTTTTTATATAAATAGGTTTTAAAATATTCTTCATAATCTAATAATTAATAGTTACAATATATGAAAAGTATACCTTTAATTATTGAATAAATCTTTCAGTTTGATTAGTTCCTTCAAAATTTGGTTCGAAATTTCAATACTTGGGGCTACCAGCTTAAGGCAATTATGTTGTTTACATTTAAATCTCTCCTAGCTAAAAAATCTCATAATTCCTGAGAATTTTTCTTTTAAATATATAATAAAGCTGGTATAATTTTTCAC
>JALHTA010000103.1 GCA_022865545.1 Actinomycetota bacterium
CGATATAATAATATCATCGCAGCATGTCCATCTTGACCACCATAATTGTCTTGAGATAATAGCTGTTAAGGGTGGGATCCGCAAAGTATATAAGCTTGAGGAAGAACTAAAAGTAGCTAAGGGAGTAAAGCATGCTGCCCTATCCAAGTCTACTCTTGCAAGGGATATTTAAGTATTATAACGTTTTTCTAGATATTCTTCTTAAGCTGATCAAAGATATTTCCGTAAATTATGTCTGTAAATTAATATTGACAAAACTATTATATGGTGGTAACTTTTCCTATTAATATTATAGAATAACTAGGAAAAGAATTGTACAATTTAAACAAAATAAAGATATTGTTTTTAGTAGTAGCACTTTTGTTGATCGCAGCCTTTACGATCTTCAATCTTATGGCCTGTACAACTAATAACCAAAAAGAAACCCTTGAAGAAGCGAATACCTTACAGGAAACTGATACTTCATCTGAAAATTATGGAGAAGAAACAACAGATAAACAGACTCAGCAAACTATTGAAGTAATAGCAAAAGGAGGGGGTTATTCTCCTGAAAAAATAAATGCAAAAGCAGATCAGTCCACCACTCTTATAATGATATCGCAGAACGCATATGGTTGTGAAAGAGCTTTTGTACTCCCTCAGCTCAAAATTGCTCAGATACTGCCGGAAAACGGTAAGACAATATTTGATTTAGGGGTCCAGGAAAAAGGAACCACTCTTTTAGGTGTCTGTTCCATGGGGATGTATTATTTCGAAATATTTTTTAACTAATTACTAAAAATAATTATTTAGGTGTTTGATATTGTTCACAAAGGGCAATATATAAAGAGGATATGGAAAATACAATAATTATAAAAGAGAGAATAAAGTATGAGTACTATGTAAAAGGAATGCATTGTCCTGCTTGCGAATTAGTTGTTGAAAGAAAACTTGAAGAGCTAAAAATCGTAAAAAATGTAAATGCAGTATTAAACAATAAAAAGGTATATTTTGAAATTGAGAGCGATATAAGTTCTGAAGAGCTTTTTATTAAAATAAATAATACAATCAAACCGCATGGATATAGTATTGAACAAAACAAGACAAGACATAAAATTAACTTCAAAGACCTGATAATAGGCTTTGTTATTGCATCAGCAGTGGTCGGAATATTTTTTCTGATACAAAAACTTGGTATTGTCAATATTCTCGGAGGCAGATCAATGTCTCTGGGGCTGGTTTTTCTAATCGGTATTGTAGCTTCGCTGTCATCGTGTATGGCTGTTGTTGGAGGTCTTGTACTGTCAATATCTTCAAACTATGCAAAGGGTAAGAACCAGGTAATGCCCCTTTTATTATTTCATGGTTCAAGAGTTATAGGCTTTTTTTTATTGGGTGGACTGTTCGGCCTGCTCGGACTTGTGTTCAACATGACTCCAAGATTTTATTTCATCATGAGTATTATATTATTCCTGGTAATGATCATATTGGGAATAAACCTGCTTGACTTGTTTCCATTTTTCCGGAAACTGCAGTTCAGACTACCAAAAAAGTTTTCAAGGAGGATAACTGGTACTGAAACCATCAGCAATAAATTCACTCCGCTGCTACTGGGAATATTAACCTTTTTTTTACCATGCGGTTTTACTCAATCCATGCAGATCAATGCAATGACAAGCGGTAATTTTTTAAATGGTGCTCTTATAATGCTGGTATTTGCATTGGGTACATTACCTGTACTTGCACTAATATCTTTTAGTTCAGTAAGGTTTGCAAATTCTTTGAAATCAGGAATATTTTTTAGAACTGCCGGATTTATTGTTATATTTTTTGCTATTTTTAATTTTCTTTCTGCACTGGTTGCAGCAGGTATAATATTTCCTATATTTTAGCCTAATAAAATTTTAAAATGTAAAGTTAACTTTTAACACTTCTGTAGTAACAATCAGTCATAAATATTATTACTATAAATATTGTTTCTAATAAAAAAATAATATAATAACTATAATTTCATATATACTACACATTTCTACATGACTTTAAGAAAATAGGCTATATAGTTCATTTTTTATACAGAAGCTGTAGTGGAATAAAGTAAATGCTATATAACTCACTTTTTATACAAAATGTGAGTTTAAGAAGATCCTTTCAAAACACTGTAGTTACCCTTTCGCACTATTTTTTAAAATCCCCACCATATCAGGGGTATTTTA
>JALHTA010000104.1 GCA_022865545.1 Actinomycetota bacterium
ATTATAACGACTACCCTCCCGCTGTTCCGTGCAATCGGAAGACCAAAAATAGAGACTAAATGGCAGGTAGTCAGATTATTAATATTGATCGCATCCATCTATCCTCTTACGGTAACATATGGAATACTGGGGACATCAATTTCTGTCCTTATAAGTGCCTTAATTTCGAGTATCGGATTCTGTTTTGAAGCTGTAAGGATAATCAGGTGCGGTTTTAAAATATTTTTAAAGCTCTTAATGCTTCCCCTGCTGAATGGAGTTATCATAACATTTTGTATATATGGCTTAAAATTTTATATAGATGCAGCTTCGCCTGCAGGCTTTGCAGCTCTGGCATGTATAAGCGTATCAGTCTTTCTCGGGATGAACTACTTATTTGACAGATATTTAAATTACAGGATAGGAAAGCTCATAAAAGAAGGTTTACACTCATTTATCAGCTGAGGTCCTCTTTTAATAAATAAGTCATTAAAGCTTTTTACCATAATCCCTATTTTTCAGGTACTTTTTTTATAATTTTATGATATATTAGTCAAGATATTTTTTTTATTCTATCTTTTGATTTTGCTAAAATTATAATTTTAAATAATCTGTCTTATATCATAAATAAATTATGAAAAGAGAAGACCAACAGGAGGAGTAAAAAATGAAAAAAGATCAAAGAAAAGAATATCAGAAGCCGGAACTTACAGAACATGAGAATCTAAGTAAAGTCACAAAGGGTGATATAGTTAACCCATCTGAAGAGCAGGGCTAGTATTAGTCCCATTTATTTATCTTAGGTCATCAAAGTCTGTAAAAAATTTATTATTCTGATTTAATAAAAAAGATAAGTGGAACAAAAGCATGAAGAAAGACCAGAAAATAGAATACCAGAAGCCGGAACTTACAGAACATGAGAATCTAAATGAAGTAACAAAGGGTCAGATTGACGATTCAAATCCAGAAGGTTAATAATGTCTTTTAGAAAAATACTTTATCCATATCATTCTAAAAAGTGATGGTAAAGAGTTTGCATTAAGTAATGCTTTTCTATGGTACCTGGCACTAAATGGTTTATAAACCTCCAGGTACCATTTCTTTTTTTCTTCCGAGTCAATGTTTCTAAAGTGTTCAGTATTGAAATACTTTTCAATACTGTCCCTATCCCATTTATTATTTTCAAAGAATTTATTTCCCGAAGTCTCATAAAGTTCGGTACCGGGATAGATCTTTAATGGATGCAGTGAAAATGTATGCGGCTTGAATCTTTTTATCCAGGCAAGAGTACTGTTAAGATCAGATATTTTTTCACCCTCAAACCCGGTCATGAAATAAGAATGGGCCATTATCTTATGTTTTTTGCAAAGCACCAAGGCAGTTTCATTTGAGCCTTTAGTGGCGTTTTTATTCATGTTCTTCAGGTCGTTGTCCCTGATGGATTCCATGCCAAATTCTATTTTCACACAACCTGCTTTAGAGAGTAGCTTTAATATATCATCATCTACCCTTGTAGTTCCTGCCTGTATGCCCCATTTGATCTTTTTATGCAGATTATTGCTTATTATTTTCTCACAGACATTTTCAGCATGCGAATATGAAGATAAAAAATTATTATCGTGAAAATATAATCCTTCGACTTTATAGTCAATAATAAGCTTTTTAATATTTTCAACTACATAATCAGCGCTATGGAACCGTATTCCTTTACCATAAGTTAGAGACTCGCTGCAAAATTTACAATTGTTCGGACAGCCCCTTGATGACAGTATACAGGCTGTTTTTAGGTAGAAGCCCCGCAAAGAACTTCTATTGGCCCCGGTATAATAATGCATGTCAAATATTCTATATTCTGGGAAAGGGAGTCTATCCAGGGCTTTTATCTGGTAATTTTTGAACCCGGAAGCATCTGTATTCCTGGAGAAAAGTCCGGGGATTCCGGAAGGTTTATCTCCATTAGCAAGCGACAGAACGGTATATTCAGCTTCGCCGGCGGCAACAAAATCAAGACCGGAAATTTTTTTTAGAGTCAGCTCTGGCATAGCCGTAGCATGATGGCCCCCGGCAATTATGATCCCGTCAAAAAATTCCCTGATATAATCTATACATTCCAGAGCATCGTAAATAACCGGCGACACAGTTGAAAATCCAATAATATCAGGCTTAAATCTTAAGATCTCAGACTTCATATCCTTATTAACTGATTCTTTATCACCTGTACAGCACCCTTTTAAAGATCTGTCATATAGTTTTACAATATGCCTGTTTTTAATAAGGAGGGAAGCGATATAACTTACTCCCAGGGGGATCCATCTTATTGAATTGTATTTTGAAAAAGGAGTTATTAGTAATATTTTCACTATTTTTAACCTGTGATCCTGATAAAATGTCTAAAAAATTTGTTTTCATAAGGATCTTTTTTAAGGTCCTTAATTTTAAATTTCTGCTTCATGGAATATAGCAGACTATATGCGCTCAGGTCAGCTTCCAGCAAACTGCTATTAACAATAATTGTTTTTGCCTTTTTTACGGTACCAGTATCGGGACCGCCGTCAATAAAGACACTGCGCGCATCTATAATACTAATATCAGGCTGGACTGCCAGCGCCAATTCTGCTATCTTTTCTTCAAGATGATCCCTGTGTAGCTCAAAACGCTGACAGGGATGCATAAAACCCACCAATGATTTTGTTGCGGAAGAAAATCCTGCACTTGAATGTGATTTAAGGTTTGATAGGTTTA
>JALHTA010000105.1 GCA_022865545.1 Actinomycetota bacterium
ATTGGCTTTATGGGTTCCGGCAAGACGACTATAGGTGGACTTTTAGCAGAGAAGACCGGCTATTTTTTTATTGATCTGGACAGGATAATAGAGCTGAGTGAAAATAAAACAATAAATGAGATATTTGAGTTCTATGGAGAAGACTACTTCAGGGAAGCTGAATCAAGAATAATTAAAAAAGTTTATTCTAACAATAGATGTGTTTTTGCCTGTGGGGGCGGTGTAGTACTCAGGGGAGAAAATATGAAGATGATCAGGAGAAACAGCAAGGTAGTCTACCTGGAGATTTCTCCCCGTGAAGCCCTAAATAGATTAGAAGGTACTTCTGACCGGCCACTGCTTCAATCACCTGATAAGTCAAAAAAAGCAGCTGAACTACTGAGTATTAGGAGATTAATGTATGAGAAATATTCAGATATAATAATTCAAAATGAAGGAAGTTCTCCGGAGTGTGCCGTTGATGAGATTTTAAAAAAATTCCAGAATAATGAATTTAAAACAGATATATAATCCATGAAAACAATTAAGACAAAAACTTCTCTTAGAAATTATTCCATATTTATTAAAAATAATATAATTGATGATGCTTCCAGTATTATAAAGAAGCACTTTGCTGATGCTCAAAAAATAGTACTTCTTACAAATAACACTATTGCTGATATATATGGTGACAGGATTGAATCATTATGCAGGGGAACAGGACTTGAATATGAGATAATAAAGTTAAAGGATGGCGAACAATTTAAAAACCTTAAAAGCGCTGAATATGTTTACTCAAGACTTATTGATAATAATATTCATAGAAATGATATAATAATCGCCTTTGGAGGAGGGGTAATAGGTGATCTTGGAGGATATATTGCTTCTACATTTCACCGTGGAATGCGGTTCATACAAATCCCTACAACTATAATAGCCCAGGTAGACAGCAGTATAGGGGGTAAAGTAGTTGTAAATTATAAGGGGATTAAAAATATAATAGGTTCTTTTTACCAACCCCATATGGTACTTGTTGATCCTTCTATACTTGATACTCTTGAAGAAAAACAAATAATAAATGGACTCGGTGAGATTGTAAAATATGGATTTGTGTTTGATAAAGAGATACTGAAATGGTTAAAAATCAATGTTAAAAAAGAAGATCCGGAAAGGCTTAAAAATCTTATAGCTCTTAAAGGTTTTGAAGATATAATATATAAATGTGCGCTAATAAAGACAAGAGTAGTAGAAAAGGATGAATTTGACACAGGTTACCGCAATCTACTAAATTTTGGTCATACTATAGGTCATGCAATTGAGAATGCCAGTGGATTAAAAGATGTAAATCACGGGCAGGCAGTTGGAATGGGTATGATTGTTGCGCTTGAGGTCTCAAAAAACCTTGGCTATATGAATAAGTCTATATTAGAGGAAGCAAAAGAGATATATAATGCATTAAAGTTACCCTTTAAAATACCCCGGATTGATATAGATAAGATTATTGATGCATTAAAATATGATAAAAAGTTTACTTCAATTTCAAATAGGTTCATTCTGC
>JALHTA010000106.1 GCA_022865545.1 Actinomycetota bacterium
ATAGCTATTAGCGTTAAAGTTATCAATGCAATGAGGGCAAGGGGTTATTATTTTATTTAAATTATAATTTTTTATCTCTTCTAAAATTACATTTATTATTCCATTAAATATTTCTGGGTATATGTACGGTAAAGTTAAACCACCACAAGAAATAGATTCTTTACCAATCCAAATCATTTCTCTTAGTTTTAATCCTGGAACCATCTTTAATATATCTCTAGGAATATCATAAAACTTAGTGGAATCTCTATAGCAACCTGCGTCGAAATAAATCATTTCTTCTTTTTGTTCTTTTGTCTTTATTCTGGCAGTTTCAATAAATTCTTTAAGAAGTTCAAATGCATGAATAAGATTATTAGATTCTTTAAAATTTCTTTCATTTCTTATTAAAAATTCTAAGTCATAAGGAGCTAAAAAAACAATTTTCTCAATTTCTATTTTTTGAAGTAAATAAACTAAATTTTTTAAAGCCTTTTGAGAACTCTCATAATAACCTAACTCATTAAGCATGGAAATAGGTGAGGAATATTTTCCAATATTTAATTCAACACAATTAATATTTTGTCCTTCTAATAAATACTTTATTTTTAAATATGTTTTTTTAGCATTTTCTGATTCGTAGCTTACAACTATTATCGTATTTGAACTTGATTTTAATTCTAGAACTTTATCCTCTGTCCACTTAGAATCCAATAAATTAGTGTTATTAACAATGTCTTCTTTAAGTTTTTCAACTTTTTCCGGTATCATATTCAAATTCACTATATCTCTTCTGGCAGCTAAAATTAGCTCTGGAATGCTTGAATCATCTCTACTTATTGCTTCACAAGCTCTACATAAATCGCACTGATAAATTCTCTCAACTGCAACTTCGTCTAATTCCTCTATGTTATTTACAATAAGCGATAAGATAAATGCCTTCCCCCTTGGAGTATTAGTTTCTAATTTAGAATATTTTGCAACAGGACATACATAATTAGCCATTGGACAATTTTTCCACTTATTAATAGTATTTAAATAGTTATCTATCTGCATTAATATTCCTTTCCTTTTTATAAATTAAACCCAAGTATGGTGGGATTCATAATATTTTTGGGATCTAAGCCTTTTTTTAAAATTTCAAGCACCTTATACCCCTCTTTATATTGAGATCGCATATATGGAGACAATTGAAATCCTATCCCATGATGTTCACTTAATACTCCATTATTTTTAAGAATAATCTTTACTGCTGTATCCCATATAGAATTATTTAACTTCAAAAAATCATGAGAGTTTTTTGGAGGTTTATTAATAATAAATCTTGGATATACTGATGCACCCCATTCATACCAGTGAGAAAAATGAGCAGTAAACACAATGTTCCATTTGTTAAATCTACTTTCTAATTCATTTTTCAATGATATATATAAATTCTCAATATCATCATAAGTAGCAATAGTATCAATAACTCCGTATAAGTCTTTTTTAGATTCCAATGTATGTGGCGGATAATAAGGATCATACCTATTATCCCACCACTTTTTACCTAATTCTTCTCCTAAATTTTTAGCTTTATACTTATCAAAAATTTCTTCTGCTCTTCTCTTTTGGGCTAATGCAATATCTTTAAAACCATCAAAACTAATTACTACGTATGAACCTTTTTCAATATTTATGCCTAATTCCTTTTTTACTACATCTCTGGTATCACCTTCATCATAGACTCTTAGAACGCTTGGTTCTAACCTGTTAATCATAACTTCTCTGCTTGCTTCCAGTGCTGAGTGCAAGTTATCAAATAAAAAACCGCTAAAATATCTTTCTTCTGGCAGATAATATATTTGTAAAGTTGCACTGGTTATTATCCCCAGGGTGCCTTCAGCCCCAATAAAAATATTTTCTATTCTTGGCCCGGCTGAATGTTTTGGCACTGGTAATGTATTTATTATTTCTCCTGTTGGTAAAATTACTTCCAGACTAAGTACCATATCTTCAATCTTTCCATATTTACTGGAAAGGACCCC
>JALHTA010000107.1 GCA_022865545.1 Actinomycetota bacterium
AAAGCCGACAACCGGGACACCGCAGGAAACAGACTCGATCACAGAATTGGGACAGGCCGGATTTAGCTGACAGTGAATAAGAATATCAGTTTTTTGCAATTCTTTTGCCACCTCTTCTTTATTCATCGCACCAGGACAAACAATATATTTCCTTTCCATTAGTTTACGGGCTTCAGTATCGGTAACAGGTCCTATTACTCTGAGTTCAAAATTATATTTATTCATGATCGAATCCAGGGCCAGTACCACAGGTTCGATCATATCCTTGTTTCTATAAGATCCGGTAGTGGTAAAAACTATCTTATTTCTATTAAATGTCTTATTTTTAGGATAAAAAACGGATTTATCAGTTCCATTAAATATTATCCTGTATTTTTCCTTCTGTATCTTACCCAGTATGGTAAAACACTCTATTTTGCTGTATTCACTCTGGAAAATAATAAAATCTGAGTATTTTAAATATTCTATCTTCATTTCCCGGTTATAGTAGAGATATTTTAATCCATGTTTTGAAGGATAATAAACTCCATCAAGTCTTTGTATTATGGGAAGTCTCTTTGCCTTGAAATTTTCCAATATCTTTCTATCAAAAGATATTGGAAAAAATATGCTATCGGCTTCTTCATAATTTTCCTTTTCACTAATAAACTTATAGGACTTTTTTATAAAGTATTCCTGCAGGTTATTCATGAATGTTGCAGGTCCGCCAATACATTGCTTGTATGTTTTAAAGGGAACATATATCATATTTTGTATTATAGATACTTGAAATAGATTTCCTTATAATATCTCTCTGCTATCAGTTTCCAATCATAATCTTTGACAGTTTCCAGACCCCGTGAAATTATTTTATTTTTAAGACTGCTGTCTTCTATGACTTTTTCGCAATTATAGACCAGATCCTCCAAATCGTCTATTTTACTGACCAGAGCGTTATGCCCATGCTTTGCAATATCGTGGACCATACCGACATCGGTGCTTACAACTGGAACTCCTGAAGCAAAAGACTCGATCAGGGCCTTTGGCCCTCCCTCAGCCCTTGATGTTATGATATAAAGGTCTATCGCTTTGTAAAAGTTCACTATATTCAGATAATTTCTAAAATAGAAATGCCTGAATGCAATGTTTTTCGACGACAGTCTCTTCTTCACATAACCTCTTGCAGGACCTGTCAGTAAAACAAAAACGGGATATTTTGTTTTGAGTCTCTGGATTACTTCGCAAAAAATATCAGGACCTTTTACTAACTTGGGAGTATTGCCCTCGCCCCAGCCATTCCCATCTTTTTGGAAAGAACCCACGCAAATGGAATTATCGGGAATCCCTAACTTCTTTCTGATGTGCCTTTTCTCCAGATCACCGGTTTTCTTAAACAGACCTGTATCAATACCGATCGGTATTACTTTTATTTTTTTTTCTTCTGCTCCCCATTTGATCAACTGCTCCCTGGTAATCGAACATGAAGTATGAATAATATCTAATTTTTTTGAAACCCCGGGAAGCAGCCTGATATATTCCAGATCCTGGTCAGTTCCATGATACCAGGTCAATACCACTGTATTGTTTTTATTTACATAAACATAGTTGGCGGGTAGATAAGTGTTTCTTGAACCAAAGTGTAAAATCTGTTCCTCTATCCTGGATATTCTGCGTCTGGACATCCTGAGCAAAGTTGCCGGGATATTATACAAATTTTTGATATTTTCGGTTATGTATTTACCTTCCAGGTTGGTTACCCAGTTAATAGGTTCAATAATATAAATTATTTTTTTTCTCAAAATCATTTAAAATATTATTTTTTTCATCAATTAAAACATAATAGGATTTAACTAAAATATCCTGTATGCTCAAATACTTAAAAATATAACTCTATATAACCGTAATTTTATCCTTGTTTTCCCTACAGCCTATATTCTTTACCAAATTTCTTTAAAGTCTCTATAATATATTCAATATCAGATTTACTTAAATTCGGGTGCAGCGGAATATTAAGACCCACTTCATTCAATATCTCAGAATTTTTAAGTTTTAGATCCATCGAACCGTAAATAGGGATCATGTGCAGGGGTTGATATCTTAAAGTGGTATAAATACCCTTATCGTATAAATATTTTGCCAGTTTATCTCTCTTATCGTTTTTAAGCCTTATTAAATATGTAAAATAAGAATGTTGTTCATCTTTATCTGCATTCTCGGGTATATCAAGCCAGGGTAATCCTGAAAATTCTTCCTGATATAAGTCCCATATATACTTCCTGTATTTTTGATGCTTATCAAGCTTTTTAAGTTGAGCCAGACCGATCGATGCACTGATATCGTCCGGAAGCATCTTCATAAAAAGATCCATTACATTATATTCCCACCATCTATCTCTTGTAGCAGAGGTTTCAAAACCTGACTTTTCAATACCGCAATATCTCAGCTTTTTGGCCCTTTCTATATATTCTTCGTTTTTTGAAGTAATACCCCCGGCTTCCCCGATGGCAAGATTTTTGACTCCGTCAAAACTATATACTCCGATATCTCCTATATCCCCGCAATATTTCATACCGATCTTTGAATCCACGGCATGTGCCGCATCCTCTATTACCGGTAGATCAAATGCTTTTATTTCTTCCATCTTCACAGGTTTGCCGCCATAATGAACTACCATTATTGCTTTTGTCTTTTTTGTTATTCTGGGTGCAATAGTATCATAGGTCACATTCTGGCTACCCGGATCAACATCGCAAAATACAGGTTTGCAGCCACTCAGGACTACAGCCGTTGCGCATGATATCCAGGTAAAGGCTGGCAATACCACTTCAGAGTTTTTAGGAAGATCCATCAGTTTTAAAGCCATATGCAGACTGTTTGATCCGCTGTTTAACATTACAAAATTTTTTAGATCAAGTCTCTCAGCAAATCTATCCTCAAAAAGTTTTGTTTTGGGACCCATACCGATCCACTGATTTTCAATACTTGTCCTGATCTCGGCTATTTCTTCTTCTCCGACTTTTGAACCAAAAACTGATATCATTATATGTCCTTCCTTTTTCTATTAGCTTAAACTAATCCGATTACTTTAAAACCGGTATTGCCTCTATCTTCAAATAATCCAATTATAGTTTATTTTTAGTTTACATCCAAAATATCTGTTCAATATCTTTCTGGATTTTGATAAAAACCCATATTTAATAGAGAATCCGATTTCCTTTATAAAAATAACCAGGTATTTCAAACGTCTCTTTGCCAGGTTAAATTTTCTCTTTTCCAACAATTCTAAAAATATTTCCCTGTATCTCTCACACATAAGATAATCATTATAGGGGTACTCGTCTATTTTATTAAAATAATATTCATAATTTTCTAATAACTCTGCGAACTTTTTTTTAAAATCTTCCGGCCCATCAAACATTACACCAAAATCTCCGCAATATTCCGGCAGTGCGCCGCTGTTTCTGAACAACAGCGGTAACCCGCACATAGCTCCCTCAATATGGTGCATTCCTGCGGGTTCATTGATCGACCCTGTTATATAAATATGATTTGATCTTAATTCTCTGGATAATTCCTTTCCGTCCAGAGGTGCTATGACCTTACAATTTCTAAATTTAAAATTATCCGGCACCCTTCCGATATAGCTGAATTCAACCTTTTTTCCATTAATGGTTTTAATTAAGTCCAGTTTCCCGTAAATATCAAAACCCTTGTTGTAATTGGCACCCCAGTGATGTGTAACAACCCTGACAGGGGACCTGCCATCCCACTTTTTTTTCCCGTGCTTATTAAAAATTTCACTATCAGCCCCATTTCTAATAACACTATGATCTTTATTATAAAAAAGCCCCTTGCGTATAAAAAGATCCTCTAAAAAATTACTTATGAAGATAGTATGATCTGCAACTTTATTTGCCCTGACAAGAAAACTATTCAAATATTTTGTCTTCTTTCTTTCATCGCATTCATTGATCCTATGGACAACTATCGTATCTGGCTTTTTAATCAAATATCTGGATATTTGAACTTGATTATAGGCACCTGTTTTTGAATTTTTTCTTGGTTCGGTCATTAAAATAATATCTATATCCTTATCTTTGAGATCTGTCGTTACTTCCCAGTTCCTGTTTTTTAAATGATTAAGCAAGCTCAATGCAAATCTATTGCCGCCGCCCCAGGAACCCTTCATTATATTTGTACCTATAGATACCTTCAATTCTGTCTTACGCTCCTTTTATCTTCCCAGTTTAACCCAATTGCCAGAGAAGTAACTGTGGAAATGCACATCATAACACCAGGTGCAGACATGTAATCCTCAGTTAAAGATAAGACGAACAATGCAATAATGCTGCCCATTACACATAAATATACCTTCTTTGAGAATTCATTCCCGGCCGACCTATAAGACCTGAAAATAATTATAAAGCAAAAAACCCAAAAAGATATTACCAGCAGCAGCCCGATCACCCCGGTTTCAGCCATGAAGTTCAGGTACGAATTATGGGCATTTGAAGTATCAAATATATAACCGGGCATTTTATAAAGTGCAAATATTCCAGGAAATCCTGATAATCGAACCGTATCATAATTTGTCCATGCTATATCATTATATCTTCCAAAACCAACACCGAAGATAGGACTTTGCTTAAACAAATAAATCGCCTTATCCCACATATTGAATCTTGTGACTATATTCTCATCATAAATATTAACAATTTGTGCAATTCTCTTATATGCTCCTGTTATAAATATAAAAGGAGCTGACACTGCAGCCAGTATAAGGAGGTTGCGGACAAGTTTTAAAAATGATTTACTATTTATCCAGAATATAAAAACCGCAGCTACGGCAAATGCGATCAAACTCCCTCTGCTCTTTGTCATCATAAGTGCAATAAGCAACAGGCCTAATATTCCCATATATGGTATTTTTTTTCTATTATTTGACTCCAGAAAAAATGCTAAAGCAAAGATACCTGCAACTGCGGTAACGGAGCCTGTAGCATTGTGCGAATTATTCAATGCTATATACTCCAGCCCGACTTCTATTTTAGAAATCCTTATAGTTAAAAAATGCATGTTGTTCGAATATTCAAAGAAACCAATAACCGCAAAGATTGAAAATATTACAAACAAAAACCATAAATAAATATTTAAGGTCTTTCTGTAATTCAAAAATGGAACAGCAAATATAAAAAACGGCAGGTAACAAAAGAAAAAACTTCCATCAAACCGTAAAAAGCCATAGGAGAATAAATTCATCAAAGTTTGATCAGATAAAAAGTAACTGAATATGAAATACAGGAAAATAATAAGAAGTAAAATATTTATTCTAAAATGGTACTCTGTAATTACTCTATTATTAAAAAAGTAGATAATACTCACAATAAATAAAGATAGGAAAAAACCTATTGATAGATATGAAAATTTATTCATTAAAAGAAGCAGCGGTAATAATGCTATTAATAGATAAATAGCTTCTTTTATATCTAAATCCATTAATTTTTTTTTATTCAAAATAGGAAGTCTCATAATACTTGAATAAATTATTAAACATAAATATATTAAATTTTAATCAATACACCCCTGCATTAAACTGTTCACCTTACCTGACAAGTCTTAAAGCCGATAAAAATCTATTTAACAAAAACTCCATATTTCTTTCTGTTTTAAATAAGAATAATAAAAATTTATTTACTTTTAGTATTTCCGTTAAAAAATAAAGCTCACTTTCATAAACAAATCTTTTTTTTCTTAATATGCTGAAACTTTTTTTTACCGACCCGGAGTGATCATGGTAAACTTCGATCCCGGGATAATAAATAACTCCGATCCGGCAGTCATCGATCTTCCTATATATTAGTTCCTCCGAATAATATATAAAAGTATTTGTATTAAACATTCCTGCCCTGATGAAATCACTTGCCCTGCATAAAAAACAGGCGCCATTTAAAAGAAAAACCCTTTTAGGTCCCTTTATTTTCTTTAAACTCCTATTAATGCCAAAAATCCTATCGACCACTCCATTATTTCCAATATGAAACATGCATTTTAAAAAACCTGTCTTTTTTAAATGCGGTAACATAAGGGAGCCGTCATTATTAATGATTTTAGGTCCTAAAAATCCGCACTCCAGTTTATTTAGCATTCTTACAGATTCTCTAAAATAATTTTCATCCTTGATCACAATATCCTCATTACTAAAAAGAACCATGTCATCATCACTGATTATTTTCTTATCAGTCAGATAGCAGAAACCGTAGTTATTTGCTTCTGAATATCCAACATTCTTATTTATATTCAGCAACAATATTTTTTCACTTTCGAAAGATTTTATTACTTTATTGAGGTAAATATCATCCGGGCTATTATTAACTACAACCAGAATCCAATTATTGTAGGTCTGGTTCAATAAACCCCTGATAAATCTTTCAATTAGATCTTCAGAATAATAATTTATTGTGACTATTCCAATTTTTTGCATTTTGATCTTCCAAATATCAATATAACGATTTAAACCGGTCTTCCTCTTACCCGAAAGGCTTATTACTGCCGCTGAATAATTCTTTATATATTTTTTCTATTTCCAATACATTATTCCTTAGATTAAAATCCTTCTTTACTGCCTTTGCTGCATTTTTTTTGATATACTCAAACTTATCTCTATTGTCATATATATATAATATTTTTTCAGCTAGATCTCTTCCACTAGTCTCACATAAAAATCCATTATAATTATCAGTTATCATTTCCGGTATCCCGCCGATTTTTGTAGCAAGTACGATTTTCCCGAAACAAAAAGCCTCCAGAATAACCCTGGGGAAAGCATCTTCTTTTATGGGGCAATGTACTAAAATATCTGCTTCACTGATCAGACTCCTGATATCCTCCTGATATCCAAGCATAACAACCTTTTCATTTAAGTTATTGCAAGCAATATAATCTATAAGTCTATTCTTATAGGCCATTTCACTCTGGTGATATATATCACCGGCCATAAAAACCTTCAGATCGATATTACTTGAATTTAATATGGAAACAGCCTCCAGAAGTAACATCTGGCCCTTTAGTTCAGTCAAATTGCCGATGTTCAATATTATGAATTCATTAATCTCCCTATTTAAATACTTATCCAGAACATTGACTTCTTTAAAATCTTTAATATATTCACTGCATTCTATTCCATCGTTTATAACTATGATTTTATTTTTACGAGGATCATTTTTGAAGTTTAAGGAAGTATAATCTTCCGCGGCTTTTCTGGAAACAGCTATTATTTTATCTGCGAATATTTTGCAAAATTTTGCCCTTATATATTTTTTCCAATTTTTATCCAAAATATTTTTAATACAAATGATCGATTTCTTCTTTAAAATCTTAGCAGGCAGTGATATATATAGTGCTTCCTGAATAGTATTACAAACAACTATATCTACTTTTTTCTCCTTTAAAACAAAACAAAAACGTAAATTAATGAATACCACATTTAGTAAGAACCATACCAGTAAAAACGGATTGTATGTCACCCTTAGAAAAGGCATCCTTACCACTAATGCAGTGATATTGTTTTCATTTAATTTTTTATAAAAAAGACCTTTATTATCCGGCAGGACAACCATTGGGTAGAAGCTATTTTTATCGATCCTTTTAATAATATCCAATAATACATTTTCAGGACCTGTAATTTTTGATGTCCTTGAAATATATAATATATTAATTTTTGTCGACATACTCATTTAGAAGAAACTATTTTAAATTTATTTTTCTAATTCTACTTAATATTTTTATTAAAAAGGGCAAATAACTTAATACAAAATATAATAATAATTTTACATCTAATTTCTTCCTGGATACTCCGGCTATAAATTCTCTTACGGCTTTTGGTTTTTCAGAATAGAGTAGAAAGTAAGCTTTTTGCCTGCAAAAAAATAAAAAATTATCTTTTTCTCCAATACTCTTTTGGGGATTATTTATAAATTCTCCTGTATCTAATAAATCATAGCTATCTTTACTATACTTTAATCTTTCAAAATAAAACCTTCTTGCAAGATTTTCGAACACCAGCTGCTCATTCCTTTTAGCATATGTTATCGAATCAGGTATAAGCCTCTCTTTTAAAAGAATATCAGGCATATTGCCAAATATAATACCTTTTGACAATAAATTTAAGTAAAAATCATAGTCCTGTGAATATCTGAACCCGGCCCTGTAAATATTTTCTCCTGTGTTCCTGAACATTATTGTAGAATGATCAATGCAATTATTTTCAGGTAATCTTCTTCTAACAGAGCCTGCATCAGTATCTGCAATTATTTTACAGATCTCCCTGCTGCATTCATCTATGAGGATAACTGAAGAACCGATTAAATAATAATCTTTATTATTTTCTAAATAATTATATTGTTTCTCTATTCTGTCTACCAGAGATATATTTCCAGCATCCTGGCGGGCTATATATTTTCCTCTTGCAGCGCTGATACCTTTTATTAATGATTCAGTAAGACCAATATTCTCTTTATTTCTAATATATATAATTCTTTCATCATTAAATTTTCGGATCTTTTTATATAGATCATAGCTGCAATTATCATCGATTATTATGAATTCTATATTTGTAAAAGTCTGTCTTAGAATACTCTCTACTGATTCTTCGACATATTTCTCATATCCAAATATGCTCATAACAATGCTTACTTCAAATTTATTTCTAACCAGATCCATAATTTCACCTGACTATAAAGCACCTATTGACATAAAGGGCCCATGAATTTGTTTTAAAGAAAATTATTTTATTTAGCATCAGTGGAATCAATAAGAAAAATACTTATTTGCTCTTTTTGAAAACACCGGGCATAAATACCGCAATCATACCGACAACAAATGCTGTAAAAATAATGATTAGTATATTTTTTACATATTCAGTATTAAACGGATCCCCGGGAAGCCCGGGCTGCTGTAAAATTTC
>JALHTA010000108.1 GCA_022865545.1 Actinomycetota bacterium
GGTCTATCGATTTTAGCAAGGTCTTTTTTTACTCCCCTTCTACCATATATCTTTACTGCTATATATGAAAAGAGGACCGAACCAAGTAAATAGCTTGCTATTATATAGAAGATCTTGAAATATATCGTATCCACCATATTTTTAATCCTTTACTTGTTTAACTTATTAAGGCAAGATTATATCAGAATACCTACATGCTGTTTAGCCTTTAAGGCTTTGAAACATTAGCATCTGAGGTGACGTCTTTTTTTATAGGACCCTGATTTATGGCATTGGAAGGACCCTCTTTTCATCGCATCCTTTGCAGGGGTAAGTATAATTTATGCGAGCTGTTTTTTAATTGATATCAATATTAATAATTAGGCAGTAAAACTATATTATTATACAAACTTGTGAGAAAGGTAGGATCATGCTGGAAATGTGGGAATCTGTAAAAGAATTCATCTTTTTATCACTTTTTCTGATCATTGCCATCATCCTTAAAAGAAAGATCAAATTTTTACAAAGGTTTCTTATCCCTACTTCGATAATCGGAGGATTCATCGGCCTTATATTAGGTGCTGAAGTCCTAAATTTGATTCAGCTGGATGCTGCCAGGCTTGGAACCATTATCTATCATTTAATGGCAGTTGGATTTATATCCGTTGCTTTAAAGGAAAAGACGTCTGTGCCGGCCAGCCACCGCAGGGATAATGTAAACACTGGTCTTGCTATTATATCTTCATATCTTACCCAGGGGATCCTCGGGTTTGCTATTACTCTTTCGCTGGCATACACATTTCTTCCAAAATTATTTCCACCCTTCGGCTTACTCCTGCCTCTTGGATTTGCCCAGGGTCCGGGCCAGGCTTTTTCTATAGGTACAAGCTGGGAGGAATTGGGATTGGCCAATGGGGGCAATATTGGGCTCGCTATTGCCACTATAGGATTTCTGTGGGCTATTTTTTTTGGAATCCCCCTTCTTAATGTGCTTGTGAGGAAAAAGAAAGCATGGGGACTTGAGGACCGGGAAAAAGTCATTAAGCTAAAGAGCAAAGATGAAGGAGAAAAACATACAGAAAATATCCCGAAGAGGATGTTTATTGATAGTCTTACCGTACAGGTAGCACTTATTGGTTTTGTCTATTTGATCACTTATTTTGCTCTCAGAGGTGTTACTATCGCGCTGGAACCACTGGGCGAATATGGCCACATAGTTGGGCAGCTCCTCTGGGGCTTTCACTTTGTGGTTGCCACAATGTTTGCCATCCTTGTCAGGATAATATTAAATGCATTAAAGAAAAAGAACTGGCTTCATATAAAATATCCTGATAATTATATACTCCAGAGAATATCTGCCGGGTCCTTTGATTTTATGATAGTTGCGGCGATTGCTGCATTATCTATTTCAACATTCAGGGAAAACTGGATACCGCTAGTTATCGTAACTACTGCAGGGGGAATATTCACAATCGTATATGCTGTCTATCTATGCAGGAGGATATATACAAACTATATTATCGAACACATAGTAGGTCTTTACGGACAGTTTACTGGCACAATAACTACCGGAATGGCATTACTCAGGGAAATCGACCCGGATTCAGAATCAAATGTTCCGGAAAACCTTGTATTGGGGGGAGCCGTGGCATTACCTCTTGGTGTACCGCTTATGTTTGTACTGGGCTTTGCTGTTACGGGATATACTTCGGGAAAACCATTGTTTTACTTTTATTCCCTTGGAATATTCATTGTCTATCTGGGCGCAATACTTGCATTTCTATTGATCAGGAGCAGAAGAAGGAAGACTTCTAAATAAGTCGGACTGCTATAGGACCCTTATATTGACCGAGTGTATGATCTACAGAACCTGATCTCTTTATTATATTACTTGAACAATACTGGTAAAAGCAAGTTCTTGTAGAGATAGATATATTTTACAGCTATATTTTTATACTATATAATTCCCAGAACGGTATTATTCTTACCCATGTATTTTTAATCTTGATAGAGCTTTTACTTTTTGGCGTTATAATAAATGCATCCTCAGGGTCATATTTTGCTATGAAATTATGTAGAGAACGACCTATGGGTATTTTTTTATTATTTTTATATTTAACTTCAAA
>JALHTA010000109.1 GCA_022865545.1 Actinomycetota bacterium
CTGACAAAGCTGGATATAGATAAACTTGGACTTGATATAATAGATAAAAAGATATTGGATACCCTGATTATAAAATTTGATGGAGGTCCTGTAGGAGTAAGCACCATAGCTGCTTCAATTGGTGAAGAGGTAAATACAGTGGAAGATGTCTATGAGCCGTATCTGCTTCAACTTGGTTTTGTAAAAAGGACACCCAAGGGGAGAATGGCTACCAAAAGGGCCTTTGACTACCTTGGGGTAAAGAAAGAAGATACACCAAAGCTTTTCTAGCAGTACTGATGAATTATGAGAACTGAATTGTTTGATTATAGATTACCCCGGGATTTTATTGCCCAAAAACCGCTGCCTTTAAGGGATCATTCAAGAATGATGGTACTTGACCGTAAGAGCGGCAGCATAATACATGACAATTTTTTTAATATTAGCAAGTATCTTTGCCCGGGCGATGTGCTGGTTATTAATGAAAGCCGTGTAAGCAGGTGCAGGATATTAGGAAAAAAAGAAAGCACGGGTGCCCAAATAGAATGTTTTGTTCTACAAAAAGTAAATATTTTTGATGAAGATAATGAGTATGAAGTCCTTTTAAAGCCATCTAAAAGATTAAAAACAGGGGATAAGGTTGTCCTGGGTGATCATTTCCTAAAAATATTATCAAAAGGTGAATATGGAAAAGCTATTGTTGTTTTTAGTTCTAATATAAATGAAATATTTGATAGTGTTGGCCAATTGCCGCTTCCACCTTATATAAAAGGCAGGGATTTTGATGAAAACCGCTACCAGACAGTTTATGCGTCCAAAGAAGGATCGGCAGCGGCTCCTACAGCAGGGCTTCACTTTACAAAAGAATTGATATCCAGTCTTAAAGAAAAAGGGATATTTTTTGCCAAAATAATCCTTGATATTGGTCTTGGTACTTTCAGGCCGATCTCAGCTCAGGATATCAGGGAGCACCGGATGCATGAGGAGTACTACTATATTGATAGCAGGGAGGCCGGTATCATAGAAGATGGAAGGCAAAGACCCGGTAGCAAAATAATAGCCGTGGGCACAACAGCTGCAAGGTTACTTGAGACACTCATGCAAAAGTTTGGTAAAGTAATGGAGGGAAGCGGATATACTGGTATTTATATCTATCCGCCATATAAGTTTAAAGCAGTGGACTGTATGATAACTAATTTTCATCTTCCCCGTTCCTCTCTTCTTGTAATGGTAAGTGCGTTTACCGGACGTGAAAAAATACTTGGTGCATACGATGAAGCGAAAAGAAATAATTACAGATTTTACAGTTTTGGTGACTGCATGTTTATAAAATGATCCATTATATTTATCAAATAATTATTTTACGCTTATGTTTAAGATAGAGAAAAAAGATAAAAATACAGAAGCCAGGACCGGTATATTTGAAACTGCACATGGTCCGGTTAAAACTCCGGTTTTTATGCCTGTGGGGACAAAGGGTACAGTAAAAGCAATAAGGCCTGAGGACCTATATAGTTTTGGAAGTAATATAATACTGGGAAATCTCTATCATCTATATCTCCAACCCGGGATAGATATCATAGAAGCTGCCGGAGGGATCCATTCATTTATGAATTGGGGAAAGAGCATACTTACAGACAGTGGTGGTTTCCAGGTATTCAGCCTGGGAAAAATAAGAAAAATAATAGATGAAGGCGTCCAGTTTAAATCTATTATTGATGGCTCAGTTCATCTTTTTACACCAGAAAACGTTGTAAAGATGCAATCAAGAATGGGAAGCGATATTGCAATGGTGCTTGATGAATGTATACCTTTTAATCAGGACTATGATTATACAAAAGATGCGGCATTAAGGACCATTAAATGGGCAGAACTATCGCTTATTGAAAGAAAGGCCGGAGATATAAGGAGCGACATGAAGATCTTTGGCATAATACAAGGCGGTTTTATCAAAGATTTAAGAAGCTACTCGGCTGAAGTCATCTCCGGTATGGATTTTGACGGCACAGCCATAGGGGGTTTAAGTGTCGGTGAAGAAAGAGGCAGGACATTTGAAATGCTGGATCATACTATTCAAAATGTAGACCGGAGAAAGCCGCTGTATTTTATGGGACTCGGGGACCCGGTAGGAATACTTGAAGCTATTGGATCAGGTATAGATATGTTTGATTGTGTTATGCCTACAAGAATATCCAGGAATGGAAGTGCCTTTACACCACTTGGAAGGATAAATCTAAAGAACAAAAAATATACAAGGGATTTTGAACCTATTGATAAGACATGTGATTGTTATGCATGCAGGAATTATTCAGCAGCATATTTAAAGCATCTGATAAAGAGCAGGGAGATATTTGCAAGCATGCTTCTCACCATACATAATTTGAATTTTATATTCAAGTTGGTAGATGCCTCAAGAGATGCCATAGCCGCAGGAAATTTCAAGCAATTCAAGAAAGATTTTCTAAATAATTATAAAATTAAAGGAGTCTGAGCCCAGTTCTCGGACAGGCTCCTAAAAAAAAATGGAAAAGTTATAATTTTTATTTGCAAAAATTTTAAAAAAGTTAATAATAGTAATATTTGATTAATAATATAAGGAGTGAAATAAAAATGAAGTATTCAAAAAAGATGATTGCGATTATTGTTTTGAGCATTATGCTCATCAGTCTTTCTGCTTTTTCAGTGAGTTGTCTTCCTTTAACAGGAACGACTGATGGTGGAGCAGATGCTGGACCAGCTACAGCTGAAGAACCTACCGGTTTTGCTGCTCTATTTGCACAATACGGCACATGGGTATGGCTTGCTATTCTTGTAGTGGCTTTTTACTTTCTTCTAATAAGGCCGCAACGTACAAGAAGCAAAAAAGCACAGGAGCTTGTGTCCAGCCTTACACGTGGAGACGAAGTAGTAACTGCTGGCGGTTTTCATGGAAGGATCAAGGACATCAGGGATGATGTTATAGTAATAACAATTGCTTCAGGTGTAGATGTAAAAGTAAGTAAAAGCTCTGTATCTAAAAATGTTACTACACAGAAATAGATAATTAATTTAATAATATAGCAGATAGTCAAACTATAGGCGTAATCAAGTTTATATCTAGAAATTAAAAGGGATGCGCAATAAAAAAATAAATATTATAGTAGTTATTGCATTTATATTAATAATTGGTGTAAGCCTTTATTATGTGATAGCTGAGCCGATAAATCTTGGACTGGACCTAAAAGGCGGGACACAGATAATACTTAAACCTGTCGAGGGTGAAGATTCAAATGTTACAGATGAGTCTCTTGATAAAGCTATGCTTATAATCCGTGACAGGATCGATATGCTTGGCGTATCAGAACCTCTTGTAACCCGTGATAGTTCTAATAATATAATAATACAACTGCCCGGTGTCAGTGATCCTGACAGGGCGCTACAGGTTATTGGAAAAACTGCTCAGCTTGAATTCAGGATTCTGGGTGGAACACTGATCTCAAGAACTGGGCAGACAACAGAATTTATTAGATTTGACCCTGACACCGGGGAACTTATATATGACGGTGAACCTGACGAAATAATCCTTGTAGACGGCGTGAACTCAGCTTCTCCTACTAAGACAGGAGTACTTCATGAGGATCCGGAAACAGGCGACCTCTTTATTATGGACAGGGATTTTGTTCCGGAGGAAGGTACTGTTCAAGATAATGCTACTGAGACCACAGCTTTATCCGGCGTGATCGGAAAATTAGTCTATAATGAGGCCACCCGTGAGTTGATTCTTATAGATATAGACAATAATAAGGCCATCGGAGAATTATTAATAGATTCCAGGACGGAGGCAGCGTCTCTTGTTGGTCCAGTTTTGCTTACAGGTGATAAACTTGCCAGGGCAAGTGCAGGATATGATTCAAATGGAAGAATAGTGGTAACCCTTAGTTTCAAGGAAGAGGGCTCCGGTACATTTGAGGACATAACAAGGGAAAATATTGGTGAACAGTTAACTATCGTCCTTGATGAGGAAATAAAGTCGGCACCTTTCTTAAATGTAGTAATAACAGGCGGAGACGCGGTCATAGAAGGTATTAATAGCCTGGAAGAGGCTAAGGATATTGCACTTGTATTACAAACAGGTGCTCTTCCCGTAAACCTTATAATAGAAGAAAGCAGTACCGTTGGACCTACTCTAGGAAAGGATGCACTGGATAAAGGTATTTACGCAGGTATTATCGGACTGGCACTTATCTTAATATTTATGATTGCGTATTACCGTGGTCTTGGTCTTATATCAATACTCAGTCTTACGATCTATGTTATTATTTTCTGGGGCATAATGGCAGGAATCGGCGCTGCACTTACACTTCCTGGTATTGCCGGGATAATATTGACCATAGGTATGGCCGTTGACGCAAATGTAATAATATTTGCCAGGATAAGGGAAGAGGGCCGTAAGGGCAAGTCTCCAAGAATAGCAATTGGAGATGGTTTTAAACATGCATTAAGGACTATTGTCGATGCCAATGTGACTACCCTTATAACGGCTGCAGCACTTTACCAATTTGGTACCGGACCTATCAAGGGTTTTGCAGTCACTCTTGCACTTGGTGTTGTAATCAGTATGGTGATAAGCATGCTCTTTACCAGGTCCTTATTATTTCTTGTAGCCGGACTACCAAGGATAGCTTCCCCTGGATTTATCGGTGTTAAAATTGAAAAGGAGAAGTAGTCTTGAATCAAAAAACAGCCCGTTTTGATTTTATCGGGAAAAGAAAAATATGGTTTATTATCTCACTTGTAGCGGTACTTCTCGGAGTTACCGGATATTTTATACAGGGTGGTTTTAATTTTGGAATAGATTTTCTTGGAGGATCCCTAATAGAGGTAGAATTTGATGGTAATACCGATGTTGGGCAGATACGCGATGTCCTTGAGGAAACAGGTTATGGAAGTTCGATCATCCAACAGACTGATGATAATAAATACATTATAAGGATAAAAGCTGAAGAGTTAGGGAAATCACTTGAAATAGAAGAAAAAGCCAGGATACTGGATGCACTTGATGAAGGTGTGGGGATAAATCCGGTTCTACTTCAGGACAGGACTGTAAACCCTGGTTTTGGAAGCATACTTATAAGAAATGCACTTATGGCGATGGCCATAAGTCTCGCAGGAATACTTATTTATGTATGGATCAGATTTGAATTCCGTTTTGGAGCCACGGCAATAGTGACTCTTGCACATGATGTACTTATAACCCTTGGCGTATATGCGATACTTAACCGCGAAATAAATACTTCTACGATTGCTGCTCTGCTAACAATAATAGGTTATTCATTAAATGATACCATAGTTGTATTTGACAGGATCAGGGAAAATACTCCTAAGTCTAGAAGTCTTGGATACTCGACTATAGTAAATCAATCTGTAAATGTGACCTTATCCAGGTCGATAAATACTTCTTTGACCTCGCTATTTCCTGTAATACTTCTGCTAATACTCGGAACCACGGCATTAAAGGATTTTGCACTTGCCCTGACTATAGGCATAATAACAGGTACTTACTCATCCATATTCTTCGCAAGTCCGCTACTTGTTGTATGGAATAACAGATTTTCAAAATATAAAAAATAAAATGACCGAAATCCCTGATAATTGGAGATTAAGATGTCCTTTACCAGATATGGACATTAAAAGTGGGCGCAGGGATCCGGACAGTAAAAAGTACTCTAATTCATTTCTTGAGGTCCTTGCCTTAAGAAAATTTTTCACAGAAGAGAGTATTGAAGATTTTCTAAACCCCCAGATCAAATCCTTGCATGATCCATACCTGCTCTCAGGAATGGAAAAAGGTGTAAAACGGATCATACAAGCAATTAGCAACAAAGAAAAAATATCTGTTTTTGGGGATTATGATGCAGACGGGATAATAAGTTCTGTACTGATATATAATTTTCTTAGGAAGCTGGGCATAGATACCGATATTTATATTCCTGACAGGTTTGAAGAGGGATATGATCTTAGTCTTGATTATATAAGACAGGTTACTGAAAAGAAAAAGTATGATCTTATAATAAGCGTTGATTGCGGTACGAATAATCATGATGTGCAGCAGTTTTTAAGAGATGAGCCCGGAGGACCAGATGTTATAGTTTGCGATCATCATAATGCATCTTTTAAAGAATGCCCGGATGATGAAAACTATATAATAATAAATCCCAAACTTCCAGGCTGCACCTATCCTTATAAATTTTTAAGTGGTGCAGGAGTAAGTTTTAAATTTATAATAGGGGTATTAAGGAAGCTTGGGGACAATAAAAAGACTTATTTTGATAAGGATTATCTAAGTTCACTTCTAGATCTTATAGCTATTTCGACTATTGCAGACGTGATGCCGCTGAATGGTGAGAACAGAATACTGGTAAAAAAAGGGCTGGAAAGAATAAACAAGACCAAAAACAAAGGTCTTAAAACACTTATTGAAACTGCAATTGGTAATAATCCGAATATAAATGAATATGATATAGGTTTTATCATCGCTCCCAGGCTCAATGCAGCCGGGCGCATGAAAAATGCGATGGATAGCTTTAACTTGCTTTCTGCGGAGGATAAGGATTTTGCAAGTATTGCCATAAAACTTGAAAATTTTAATAAAAAGAGGCAGAACCTTCAAGCAGAAATACTTGAGGAGATCATGGGATCTTATGATCTTGAAGAAATAGCCGACTCTAAGAGAATTTTTATTGCATATTCCCGTAAATGGAGTGAAGGTGTCCTGGGGATAGTGGCATCTGAAATAGTAAAAAGATTTAATATTCCTGCGATACTATTCAGGGAAAAAGAGGGTAAATTAAAAGGTTCCGGAAGAAGTACGCCCGGATTTGATCTTTATGGGAATCTACTCGGACTAAATACCCTTTTTGAAAAATTTGGCGGACATAGACAGGCATGCGGTATAAGTATGGATATTAAATTATTCGATGATTTTTCTAAAAGATTTTCAAATATTGCAAAGGAAAAAATAAGACGTGAAGATCTTAGAGAAAAATATGAATATGATATGCTGCAAAAATTTACTGATATAGATATGAGGTTTATAGAGGAATTAGAACTACTCAGACCTTATGGTGAGTCAAATCCAAAACCAGTATTTATTACCAGTGATTGCATTATAAAGCAGCTTGATTTCTTAAAAGGTGAAAAGCATTTAAAGATGACCCTGGAAAAGGACGGAATAAATTTTAAAGGACTTATATTTAATATAGATAGCAGGAAAAAAGAAATAATTAAAAAAAAACAAATGATACAAATATTATATAGTCTACAGTTAAATGTATGGAAGGGGTCAAAATCTATACAGCTTATTATAAAAGATATATACTAATGGCAAGATGAGTCCCAACCTTAAAGACAAAGTAGAAAGTACAGATTCTGACAAGATCTTTAAAGAGCTTGTCGGGAAAATAAAAGGCTATAATCCGAACGCCGATATAAAACTTTTAGATAAGGCATACTCGACTGCAAAAAAATACCATGATAATCAATTCCGTAAATCAGGAGAGCCTTTTATAGTCCATCCCCTAAGCGTAGGGATGATACTTGCCGATATTGAATTGGACCAGACGTCTATTGCTGCGGCAATACTACATGATGTTGTGGAGGATACAGAATATAATCTTGAAAAGGTAACAAGTGAATTCGGAAACAGTATAGCCAGGATCATAAACGGTGTCACCAAACTTGATAAACTGGTATTCAATACAAGGGAAGAACAGCAGGTAAGTGATATAAGAAAAATGATTATCGCGATGTCTGAGGATGTAAGGATAATAATAGTCAAGCTTGCTGACAGACTCCATAATATGCGTACACTTTCACATCTTAATAAGGAAAGAAGAAAAGATATAGCCAAGGAAACATTGGAAGTCTATGCACCGATAGCTCACAGGCTCGGGATCTATCAGATAAAGTCAGAGCTAGAGGACCTTAGTTTTCAATACCTTCAAAAAAAGGAATACCAGAAGATCAAGGAGATGATAGATGAAAAGCTTAAAGAAAGAAAAATACTTGTAGATGAAGCTATAGTACTTGTTAAAAAAGAATTAAGGGAAATAAATGTCGATGCTGATATAAGCGGAAGGATCAAATCTTATAACAGCATATATAGTAAGATAACTGAGCAGAACAGAAAATTTGAGGATATATATGATGTAATAGCAATAAGGATAATAGTAGATGATGTAAAAAATTGCTATACCGCCCTGGGTATAATACATTCATTATGGAAACCTGTTCCCGGAAGGTTTAAAGATTTTATCGCCAATCCAAAATTCAATATGTATCAGTCACTGCACACGACTGTTATCGGATTAAAAGGAAAACCTCTTGAAATCCAGATAAGGACATATGAAATGCATAAGGTCGCGGAATATGGTATTGCTGCACATTATAAATATAAAGAGGGTGGTCCGAAATTAAGCGAATTTGATAAAAGAGTAGCCTGGATAAGGCAAGTTTTGGATTGGCAGAAAGAGCTGAAAGATCCCCAGGAATACATGGAATCATTAAAGTTAGACTTATTTGAAGAAGAGGTCTTTATTTTTACTCCCAAAGGAAGGGTGATGAATCTTCCCAAGGGGGCCACCCCAATAGATTTTGCATATTTGGTCCATACAGATATTGGACATAATGCATTGGGAGCCAAGATAAATGGGGTTATGGTACCTATTGAAAGTACTCTTGATAATGGAGATATAGTCGAAATAATAGTCTCAAAAAGTCCAAAAGGACCTTCCAGGGATTGGCTAAATATTGTAAAGACTTCAAGGGCAAAAAATAAAATAAGACAGTGGTTCTCAAAGGAGCAAAGACAGGAGACATATACTACCGGTAGAGAGATCATGTTAAAGATCCTAAGGAAGAACAGCCTTTCCTTTAAAACTGTTGGGGGCAACCTGTTTGAAGAAGTGGCAAAGGAGATGAACTTTGATAAAGCCGACACTCTTTTCAGGAGCATAGGTTCCCATAAAGTATCAGCACATCATGTTTTTACAAAAATAATAAAGAACCTAAACCAGACTGATGATAAAAAAGAACTGACTATTGATGATATCCGTAAAAAAGAAACAGAAAAGAAAAAGGGCAGCGGGATAAATGTAAAAGGTATGGAAGAAGTCCTGGTCACCATTGCAAAATGCTGTAATCCTGTACCCGGGGATAAGATAGTAGGTTATATCACCAGAGGTAAGGGAATATCTGTCCACAGAATAGATTGCACAAATGTGAACACTCTTATGAGCACGGAAAATGAGCGCTTTATCGAAGTAAACTGGGACAGCAAGGCTCCAAATAAATTTAATGCTGAGATTCAGATCGAAGCTCTTAACCGGACGAAACTCTTGAGGGATATAACAAATGTTATTGGAGAGTATGACCTCAATATTCTTAGTGCACACACACTTAAGATGGACAAAGCCGGTCATATTAAGTTAAGGTTCCTTATAGAGATAAATAATAAATATATTTTAAAAGATGTAATAAATAATATCATGCAGATAGATTCTATCTATGATGTTTTCAGGATATTACCTAGAAAGTAAATAGTTTTGAAAATAGAAAAGTTAATTCTTGGTTATTTTGCAGTAAATTGTTATATAGTAGAACTTAAGGACCTTAAGATATTGATCGATCCAGGGGCAGATTTTAAAGCCCTGCAAGAGTTTTTGATCTCAAAAAATATCAGGCCGGACATTATAATAAATACACATGGGCACTATGACCATATAGGCGCCGTCCCTGAACTGATGGAAGAATACGGCATCACTTTCTATATAGACAGGGAAGAAGAACAGATTGTAATAGATCCTGAAAAAAATTGTTCTTCAATTTTTAGTCAAAATACACTATCATTAAAAACTTATAATTTGATAAGTAGTGCAGATAAGAAATATTTTAATAGTTTTGGAATTGATATAATCAAGACTCCCGGACATACGCCGGGCAGCATTATAATTAAGATTGAAAAAAAACTTTTTACAGGAGATCTTCTTTTTAGGGGTGCAATCGGAAGAACGGACCTTCCGGGTGGAAGTTTGAGTGATATAAAAAGTTCTCTTTTAAAGCTTAAGAGATTTGATAAGGATTTTGAGGTTTTTCCCGGGCATGGTCCTGGCACAGGTCTTGAAGATGAACTTAAGACAAATCCTTATCTGGATAGTGATTTTTTAGATGGATGACTTTAAGGGTCCTACCATCAAGGAAAGGTGATGAAATTGGTAATAAATTCCCCGAGAGGGACCGCTGATATATATGGCGAAGACATAAAATACCGTGATTTTATAAATAATGCTGCACGAACTATTTTTAAGATCTTTAATTTTAATGAATTGATTACTCCTGCATTTGAATATACAGAAGTCTTTTCAAGAAGCATAGGGGAAGAGACCGATATTGTTCAAAAAGAGATGTATACTTTTAATGACAAAAAGGGAAGGTCCCTTACGCTTAGACCGGAAGGTACAGCTGCTGTAGTAAGGGCCGCTGTTGAGAAGAAGATGTTTGGTTCCGGTAATCTTCCCATTAAACTCTTCTATATAGGTAATATGTTCAGGTATGAGAGACCTCAAAAGGGCAGGATGAGGGAATTTTGGCAGCTTGGTGTAGAAGCGCTTGGTAGTGATAATCCGGTTCTTGATGCTGAAATAATATGGATGTTAAATCTGATCTTTAAGAGATTAGGATTTAAAAACCTGGTTCTGCTGGTAAATAGTATCGGATGTTTAAAATGTAGGAAATCTTTTATACAGGAATTTAAAAAATACCTGGAACCAAAAAAAGCAGGACTTTGCGGAGATTGCATAAAAAGGCTCAAAAATAATCCATTAAGGATATTTGACTGTAAGGTAGGTGGATGCGCCGAAATAGCACAAAAAGGACCAAAGATCTCAGGATATCTATGCAGCAGTTGTAAAACACATTTCAAAGACCTGACTGATGCATTATCCAGTCTTTCGGTAGATTATAAAATATCTGATTCACTTGTTAGGGGATTTGAATACTATACGAAGACTGTATTTGAAATAATTTCAAATGATCTTGAAAGTGCCCAGAACGCCCTTGGCGGCGGCGGAAGATACGATAATCTAATAGGACAGTTTGGCGGACCAGAATTGCCTGCTATTGGTTTTGCGGTAGGTATTGACCGCACCATCATGCTGATGAAGGACCTCGGAATTGGCTACGGGCCGGATACTAAAAATATTAGGGCATATCTGGTATCACTTAATGATGAGTGTAAAGGCTATATGTTAGAGATACTTAGGCTACTGCGGGATTCAGGTATAAGCTGTGATATAAATTATACTTCCCGCAGCATGAAGGCCGAGATAAAAAAAGCAGAGAAGCTTGAATTCGATATTATTGCTTTTCTTGGTGAAGATGAGCTCAAGAATGATTCAGTTACAATTAAAGATCTAAAGGATTTTAAACAATATACAGTAAGTAAAAAAGAAATTGTTGGAAAGATATTCGAAATAGCAGGGAGAATTTAATATGGGAGACTCTAGATTTAAAACAGGAATGCGGTCAAATCTCTGTTCTGAGATGAATGCAAACTTTGTCGGAAAACATGTAAACCTTTGTGGTTGGGTAAATAAAAGAAGGGATCATGGAAAATTGATTTTTATAGACCTAAGGGACTTTTCAGGTATTGTCCAACTTGTCTTTGACCCCAATTCTTTTAGTGAAGCCTACGGGTCCGGAAAGGATATAAGGAATGAGTTTGTAATACAAGCATCCGGGGAAGTAAGAAAACGTTCCGGGGAAGCTATAAATAAAAATATCCCTACTGGAGAGATAGAAGTAATAGTATCTTCGGTAAAAATATTCTCAAGATCTAAAACACCGCCTTTTATGCTGGAACATAGGGACAGGGTGGATGAAAATACAAGATTAAAATACAGGTATATCGATTTAAGATCAGAACAGATGCAGCGTAATATCCGTTTGAGACATGAGATAACCAAAATGACCAGGGATTATTTTAACTCAATCGGTTTTATTGAAGTTGAAACACCTATTCTTGCCAAAAGCACTCCTGAAGGAGCAAGAGATTTTCTTGTGCCGTCACGTATTAATCCGGGTAAATTTTATGCACTTCCTCAATCTCCCCAGCTATTTAAACAAACACTTATGTTTTCCGGATTTGACAGGATATACCAGATAGCAAGATGTTTTAGGGATGAAGACCTCCGGGCTGACCGCCAGCCGGAATTTACGCAGGTCGACCTGGAAATGACTTTTGTAGAGATCGGTGATGTAATAAATACCATAGAAGGTCTTTTCAATGAGATATTTGAAAAGGTGCTAAAAAGAAGCATCACTACACCTTTCCGTAGAATAAATTGGCAGGAAAGTATGGAAAGATTCGGTAGCGATAA
>JALHTA010000110.1 GCA_022865545.1 Actinomycetota bacterium
GAACGACACCAACAGACCCGGTTATCCCTGTTACCACATCACCATCAGTTGCATCTGGTTTACATCCGACTCCCATAAAGAGCAAGGATGTAATAAATATTACTGAAAGTAACAAAATTAATATTTTTTTCATTTCAATCTCCTATTTAAGTACAGTTAATAAATGTAATCTTTTTTCCCTAAACCAATTTAGGGACAATACTGGAGAGATCTGTTTTTTTATAAAACACCTTAAGACCTAATAAAAACAAATCTCATTTTTCTTCATAAACGCTTCCTCCCTCCTATGTATATTCACATGTATTTATTTTACCCTATACCTCCTTTCTTCAATTTTTACTTTACAATTAATATATATATATACATATATATCAAATCTGCATATTCTTCTTTACATTACATATAGACTAATTCGCAATGTTTACATTTATTAAGTAAATATCTCTTATCCGATTCTGTAGGAAAATTTATTTACCAATATAGATTCAACCACTTATAACACTTTTTCTAACACAATACTAGCTGATCCTATTAATACTGCTTTTTTCTCAAGTTTCGAGTACACAATATTAACTTCTTTTGAAATATTAAGTAAAAAGTTTTTTTCGGCATTTTCAATTACCTTTTTCTTAAAATAATCTCCACCAAAAGAATATGGACCATGAATAATAATCAACCCGGGATCTATAACTGAACTTATTACAGATATCCCAATTCCAAACCAGTAAGAAATTTCGTCAACAATTAATTTTGCCAGGTTATCTCCCTTATAAAAGTAATCAAACAACTCCTCTATCATTATTTCAAGATTATTATCTTTAAATTTTTTAACCAATAGTGAGTCTCTAAACTCATCTAAACCTGATTTTTCATTAAAAATTTGTCTAATTCTAGCAACATTAACAAGGGACTCAAAGCATCCTTTATTACCACAAACACAATCAGGGCCATCTGCATCTAATCTAATATGACCAATTTCTCCAGAAAGAAAGTTTCTCCCCATAACACATTTACCATTAATAAAAACTCCAGCGCCCAAACCTTCCTTAGCATAAATAGTTAAAAAATCATCAGTATTTACTGCCAGACCAAACCATTTTTCACCATATCCTCTCATTCTATTTTCATTATCTATAAAAACTTCACATCCTAATTCATCTTTTATAATATTAACAAGAGGAATATTGATCCAGTCAGGATAATGTGGAAGTGCTACAACAATGCCATCATTGGGACTAACTATCCCTTGAACTCCTATCCCTACGCCAAGCAACTTTTTTTTTTCTATTTCTGATTCTTTAATTATTTCTTCAAATAATTTAACCATATTTGAAATTATAGCTTTGTGCCCACTTTCTATGGAATTTGGAATAGCTTTTTCTACTATAATATTTGCGTTAAGGTCTGTTAAAATTGCTCCTATGCTACTTCTTCCTAACATTGAACCTATGATATATCCAGCCTTTGGATTGAATTCCACAAGAGCAGGTTTTTTCCCGCCTTCTTTTGTTGATTCCCCTATCCCATTTTTCAAAACCAGACCTTCATCATTTAAATTTGAAACAATTATACTAACTGTCTGTCTGGAACAACCCAATTTTTTAGAAATATAAGACTTAGTACAAAGGGGATTTTTTCTTATAACATCCAGAACAAGCTTTCTATTTATTTTTCTTATGAGCTCTGGCTTGCTTATTTTCATTTTATAACTCTCTGATAATTACTTATATATCATAAAACTATCAATATAGTTTGTCAACTATATTATTAAACTTGTCATCTAGCAATCAAATTGGAAGAAGTTATATTGAAGAGATTCTAGGGATTTCAAAAAACTAGAAAATCCTCCTTTAAAATAAGGACTCTTAAATTTTGAATATTCTATTTCAAAGTTCAGCTAACAAATGGTAAAACTCTAATGTAGAAAATTGTAAAATTAATAAAAAAATTATAAATTTCCAATGGCTAATTTTATAGCTCCATTTACAGGATTATCTATAAGCGGTATAATTTTAGTTCCTGGATAATCCTCTTTTAACTTGCTGGTTAAAACACTTTTAAAATACTTTATACATTTAAATAAGCCTCCAACAAAAACAAGATCAAAATTCTTATCTTTTAAACCAAGTATTTGGACAACAGTATTAATAGATATTAAAGCTTCTTCTGCTTCTCCTGCTAATATTGCAATACTTACTTTATCTCCCATTTTCGCAGTCTGGCATATAGTTTTTGCCAATGAGCCAAGTTTTTCTTTTGAAAATGGCTTCTTGTATGCCCACTCGCTTAAATCTAATATATCCTTAAAGCCCAATTCGTCCAATATGGTTTTAGACAGTAGAGTCTTTTCGCCTCTTCCATCATAATCTCTCATAACCGCCCTTAAGCCTTTAATGCTAACTTTATAACCACTACCTTCATCGGCCAGTATATAATCCCAACCATTTGCTTTTGCCTCTTTCCCTTCTTCATTAACTCCAAAACAATTAGAGCCTGTACCAGCGATTACTATTATTTTATTTTTACTGCTACTCCCTGCTTCAAGACCAATTCTGGTATCATTATAAATCATGCTTTTTTCTGGATTAAGATAACTTTTTAATTTACTATTAAACACAATTTTTTTATAAATCTCTAAATCAGCCATAGTATTGCAACCGGCAAAACCAAAACAGGAACTTATGAAATAAATATCTTTGGGTGATTTTAAATTTTTAATGGCACTAAATACTCCCGCATTAAGATTTTCTTCTACTTCACTTATTTCTACACTTTTAGAACTTGTTGGCTTAGAAACAGTCTCAACAATTGCTTTACCAGAAATATCTGCAATTTGGACTGTGGTTTTTGTTGCGCCTCCATCAACTCCCAGAATATAATTCATATGGCTCCCTCAATTCTTAGTTTACTATTTACCAATACATAATATAACTAATAATATAGTTTGTCAACTATATTATGCAACATTTGTTGTTATTCTGCTATATTGTTTATGAGGGTCCCCCAAAAACTAGTCCACCTATAATGTCAGTAATCCGGCTTATTTGAGGGTCCCCCAAAAACTAGTCCACCTATAATGTCAGTAATCCGGCTTATTTACCCCTACGGTCAAGCTCCTAGCAA
>JALHTA010000011.1 GCA_022865545.1 Actinomycetota bacterium
ACTTTTTTCCTCTATCGAAGGGTTGACCGGTATTTTTACATAAACATTTTCTGCAATAGGATTAAATAATTTATAAATCCTTCTACCTTCATCAATCATTCTTTCAGAGTCAGTTCCTATGACTTCAAGACTGACAGGTACGCCCCTGGCAATTAGAAGGATCTTTTTAATATAGTCTTCGATATCAATACATCCACCTTTTATTTTCTCCTCATCAACGGCAGCCCTTATAAGGGAGGGATTTGTCGTTACTCCATCAAGAAGTCCGTAATCATATGCTTGTCTGATCTCACTAAGTTTACTTGAATCAATAAAGATCTTAATAATGGTCACCTTCCTTTAAATACCATGATTATAAAAAAGGTCAGATACCGGCGACTCCCCTGACTTTTTCAATTATAGCTTCTTTCGATATGCTTTCATAATTTAATAGTTGGTCAGGGGTTCCGCTTCTCGGCATCTTTCTTACAGCCATAATATACACTGGACAATTAATCCCCTCAATACTGCATACAGCTTCTCCAAGTCCTCCTTCAGGAAAATGGTCCTCCACAGTTATCACTGCTTTCGATTTTAAAGAAGCATCCCTTATTGTCTTTTCATCAATTGGTTTTATGCTATAAGTATCTATTATTTTAATATGAATATTTTCTTTTAGTAATTCCTCATATGCTTTTAATGCTTCATGGAGTGTAATGCCAGCTGCGCACACAGTAATAATGTCACTGTTGTCCTCCCTGAGGACCTTACTACCGCCTATTTTAAATGATTCTTTATTACTGTAGACAACAGGAGTATCCATCCTTGTGGTCCTTATATATGAATTACCTTTAAATGATGCAGAAAGTCGAACAAGAGCCTCTGTAGATACAGCATCGCATGGATAAAAGACAGAACAACCAATTAAAGTACGAAACATCGCAATATCTTCCAGACCCATCTGTGACGCACCATCAGGTCCTATGGATACTCCAGAATGGGAGCCAGAAAACTTAATATTAGTATTTGAATATTGGCTCATCCTTATCTGGTCAAATGCCCTGCTGAAAAATGCAGCAAATGTCGATATGAACGGTATCTTTCCCCTTAAGGAGAGTCCCAATGCCGCTCCTACCATATTTTGTTCTGCTATAAACATCTCAAAAAACTTTTTAGGAAAATTATCACCGAATATCTTTGCATATGTAGAATTACTGACTTCAGCATCAAGGACAACTATTTCCGGAAAATCATCATATATGTTTATAAGTGCTTTTCCATATGCTTTCCTTGTAGACTCAAGATCTCCTATCTTATAAGAACCGCCCTCAAGCTTATCCTTATTGCCGGACCTGGATCCATATTCTTCTTTTTCTATATTGGCTGGAAGGACAAGCTCTCCAATAAGGTCTTTATCTACCTTGCCTAATTCGATAAGGGCCTTATCTTTCTGTTCCTCGGAAAGGGATTTACCATGCCAACCATCAATATCCTCGATAAAGCTGACACCTTTCCCCTTAATTGTATCCGCTATTATCATTGTTGGCACGTCATTGGTTTTCACCACCTTATCATAAGCATTATTTATTTCTTCAATACTGTGCCCATCCACTATTATTGTATTCCATCCAAAAGCTTTGATCCTTTCTTCATATGCAGAAGTACCACGGCCAAACATAGTCTCGCCTCTTTGCCCCAGCCTGTTTACATCAAGGATTGCTGTTAAGTTTCCTAATTTATAATATGAAGCCAGTTGTATTGCTTCCCATTGTGAACCTTCAGCCATTTCACTATCTCCAAGGAGTACATAAGTCCTATAGGGTAATTTATCAATATACTTTGCTGATAGTGCCATTCCAAATCCAATAGAAAGACCCTGCCCGAGAGATCCAGTAGAAGCTTCGGCATATTTAAATCTTGGGGTCGGGTGTCCCTCAAGATCACTATTGAAATCCCTTAGAGTTAATAACTGACTTTCTTCGACCGTACCAGCGGCAGCCCAGAGTGAATATAGGAGAGGAGAAGCATGGCCTTTTGAGAAGATAAGCCTATCATTATTGATATAATCAGGTTTATCGGGGTCAAATTTAAAAAATCCTCCAAAGAAGAGTGTGGACATTAGCTCAACAGCAGAAAGGGAAGATGTGGGATGTCCTGATCCTGCACTGGTCGTAGAAACAAGTATATAGTATCTTATTAGTCTTGATAGTCTTTCAATTTTTTTAAAATCATTCATAAATTCCCTCCACTTCTATTGATTATTGCTAGGAAAGGCTCCTGGAGAACTGTTCTTTTCATATATGTGAAGTTTTGTACTGGACCAGTTTTTAAGTATTGGAGTGATATATTTCCAGGCCAGTTTGACTTCTTCAGTACTTGTAAATAATGTCTGGTCTCCCCTCATACAATCAAGCAATACTTTTTCATATGCATCAGTACTTTTATTCTCAATAGTTTTGTATTCAAATTCAAGGTCTCTTGGTTCCAAATCACTATAGAGTCCTGGTTTTTTAGCCCAGAATCTTATAAATATTCCTTCCTTTGGGAAAATCTTGATACTTAGTATATTTTGATGCACGGAATCTTTGTGATCCTGGTGACATAAACAATTGATAGTATTGCGGAAATATATTACTATTTCCGTTTTCTTAGAGTCAAGAGCCTTTCCGCTCTCAAGGTAAAAGGGAACATCTTTCCACCTTTTATTTGCAATATAAGCTTTTACATTAAAATATGTCTCTGTCTTTGAGGTACTTTCTACATCTTTATTATCCTTATAGCCATCATACTGGCCCCTTATAATATTTTTTTCAATATCTTCCGGTTTATTTATAGGCATAAGAGACTTCAATACCTTAACTCTTCCCTCCCTGATTTTTTCTGCACTATGTTCCTTTGGATTTTCCATAGCAATTAGTGCCAGCATCTGAAGTATATGGTTTTGACCTACATCCCGCAGGGCTCCGATATTATCATAGAATGATCCTCTTGTACCTATATCCAGGTCCTCGAGAAGTTTTATTTCAATTTTTTCTATATAATTATTATTCCAGATCGGTTCAAAAATAATATTGGAGAATCTAAAAAATAGAATGTTTCTAATTGTATCTTTCGCAAGGTAATGGTCTATCCTGAATATCTGTTTTTCCATAAAAAGTTTGCCGAGCATCTGGTCCAGTTTTGCAGCTGTACTGATATCTCTGCCAAAAGGCTTTTCAACAAGTATTCTTGTCCACCCTGATTCCGGACTGCATGATAATGTCAACCCTGATTTTGCCAGATTTTTAAATATGTCCATGTAAAATTTCGGAGGAACAGCAAGATAATACAGTTTATTATCACAAAAATTTAATCCACTGGTTTTACTTAAGAGACATTCATTGATTCTATTATAAGTTGAATCTTCATTGAAGTAGCCCTTTATATAGATTAACTTTTTCAAAAAGTTACTTATAATATTTTTGTCGAATTTATTTCCTAATTTTTTAAGGGATTTTTCAAAAATAAAATCCCTGAATTGTGTATCAGTATAGTTTCTCCTCGAAATACCAAGTACTTGAAAATCCTCCGGCATAAATCCTTTGCTATAGAGTTTCAGGAGAGACCCAGCAATTTTTCTCCTGACAAGATCACCGGTTGCACCAAAAATAATAAAAGTCGTAGGAATGTTTATTCTATCTTTATTATTAGGGATTATTTATATCACCTTTTATCCGGCTCAACATGAATTGATATTTCTTCAATATTTTTAAACTTTTTTCTTATAATGTCTTCTAACATCGTGATCACTGAATGGGCCTGATCTACTTTCATGTCTTTTTCCAGTCTGCAATGAAAGGCAATATTGTACTTATTATTTTTTTTAAGAATCGTAAAGTTATGGCAGGTAGAAGGAGCTGCATATTCTTTTACTTCTTTCTTTATCCTGTTTATAAATGGTTTTGAGCTACTAGTGATATCTTTCCAGGACTGCCTACTATTTGCTTCCTCAATGTGAATATATATGCTTCTTAATAATATTATCTCATTTTTAAGTTCATTTTCTACTTTTTTAGTCAATCTCTCTGTTTTACTCAGATCCAGCTCTTTTACTAATTGTACATGCACCGATATATCTATCTGGTCTTTCACCTGATAAATATTTATATTATGAATATCTTTAATATTTTTATAGTTTAGGATTATTTCTTTTATCTTTGAATAAATATCATCTTTATTATAATCAGTTTTAGTTTCCAGGATTATGCGGCAACCAGGATTGTCCTTTTCGATCTTTTGTTTAAATCTCTCTTTTATTTTCTCTACCTGGGAAAGATAGAGGTTCTTTTCAAGATTAATATTAAGGTTTATAAATTTTATATTTCCAACTTCGTGTATTCTTAATTCATTTATGGATTTGATCTCTTTGAAAGATTTAGACGATTTAATGATCCTATCAGTTGTCTCAACCGGGATATAATCAAGAAGATTCCTGAAGACTTTAATAGATAATCTAAGCCCGAAGATCAGAACTGCTATAGAAACAATAATAGAGGCAATAGGGTCAGCAAGTAAAAATCCTGACTTTGAAAAAAGCAGGCCGGCTATAATGACGATGGAGCTTACAATATCAGTTGTGTAATTAAGGAATTCTGCTTCAAAAACTGATGAACGGTGCGTCTTTGCCGCCCTACCTACAAAATAGACTCTAATGATATTCAAGATCACTGAAATTATAAGAACAATAAATATATAATTATTGATATTAAGCTGAAAATCCCTGTATATTATCCTTTGGATCGACCGGTAGATAATGAATAGACTCAATAGCGAAATGATAATAAGTTCCACAGCAGCTGAAAGATTTTCATATTTCCCATGTCCATACGTATGATCCTTATCGGGAGGCTTAAGTGACATTCTTATAGCTAGAAATGCGATTAGCACCGTAACAAGATCAAGACCATTATTGAGAGCCTCGGAAAATACCCCTATACTATTAGTGATGATTGCAATTGTCACTTTCGTGATAACCAGGATCACGGAAACGATCAAAGAAAACAGTGCTACCATCGTTTTATTGCTTCTCGCAAGTTTTCCAAACATGTCAATCCTTTAAAATATTTTCCAGCTCAAGGTCCTTTACTCTGAAAATAAAATCCTGGTCTACATCCGGTACATCCTGTCCATTCCACGAATAATCAAAACCATCATAATAATAGCTTCCCCAATCCATAGTCGAGTGCTCATATATATATCCCGGACCTCTCTCTGTAACAATATCCAGAAAATAATTACTGGTCCAGAAGTTTTCTTCAGTTGTTATATCAATAGGAATCCAACCGTATCCCGGTATTTTTATCTCAACCCATGCATGTCCGACATCTAGCTCTTTACCTGTTTCATACAAGATAGTATAAACAGGTATTCCTGCAGCAAGTCTTGCCGGAATACCTACCGACCTAAGCATAGCTGTGTATAGGATCGAGTAGTCCGAACATACACCCTTACCGGTTTCCAGGATCTCAGAAGCATTCATGAACTCATATTCTCTGTCTTCGGCTCTATCATAATCATAATAAAGATTCCGGGCTATATGATTATAAAGTATACCGGCAATTTTTATGGGACTTGTCTCATTACCAATAATTCTTTTTGACAGGTCCACAATAGCTGGATTATCAGAATCTATAAAAAGGTCTTCTCCTGTATATCTTATCAGGTCAGGATCATTTTCATCATAATAAAGATCCTGGCTTATATCCCTATAATCAAATTCAAACATAGTAATATCTATGATCGATCTTATAGATAATTTTTCTCCCGGTAATAGATAATCCTCAATTTCAAATTTGAATAGTTTATTCCAGTGATTGTCGAATATTTCCTCTTCTACCGGGATGCTTGTCTGGATGTCATTTATTTCCTGGTATGGACTATAGCTAAAAGGAATCCTCATAAAGCATTCAATATCATTTAATGTCTCCATGCTGTTATTAGTCAAAATATATTCTATTTCTACTGAAAAACTTTGGGGAACCATATCTTCTAAAGGCTGATTTATATCTGCAACCAGTATATTTATAGTAGCTGCATCAGTGCTATAACCATCATTGACCTCAAGTGAGACCTTATAATTTCCTGGTTGTTCAAAAATATAGTCGAGTGATCTGGAATCTTTAAAAATATCGCCTTCTATTGTCCATAAATAATCTATAGGACTACCCTCAGGGTCAAATGCATTAAGAGCGGTAAAAATAACCGGGGTTCCGGCTATATAATAACTGCCTACCTGGTCCCCAAAAATATCTATTATTGCCCTTGGAGACATATTTTCATCTTCTCCGGCTAAAAAGGGTGAGGCTGTATCATCTTCTTTTGATAGACCAGCTATAGTAAGGCCATCAAAACCATCAGCAATATATCCATAATTTCCCCTGGTAGTTATATCATAGGAGGTACCGCTTGTATTGAGCCTGCCTGAAATAAATGGATTATTACCATCAGATACATCAATTGTATATATCCCTCCGGTCAGATCAGAAATATAAACAAAATCTCCAGCCATATCGATTTCCCATGCACCCCCGGGGAGTTTAACTGAACCTGCGGGTTCCGGTTTATTTTCATTTGAGATATCGATTACCTGCAGCATGCTCTCGTAATATTCCTCTTCATCACTGGACCGGTGACTTGATAGATAAGCATTGTCACCATCTATATATATCCCCCATGAATTTGAAGGAACATCTATTGAGGAGACAATGGCCGGATTACTTTTATCAGAAATATCAATGATCAGGAATTTGCTTTCACCAGTATAATCATTTTCTTCATAATCATAGTAATTTGTATTTAAATAAGCTCTTTCACCCTCAATCCATATATTTGCCGGCGATCCCTCAATGTTAAGTGAACCTTCAATAAATGGTTTACCGCTGCTTGCAATGTTTATAATCTCAAGCGTACTGGATTCTGACTCATTAAAATAGGTGGTAGTATTTAAATATGCATGATCTTTATCAATAAATAAGCCAAAAACAGATTTCCTATTTCCATTACCGGTATTGTAATCACCAACCACAACCGGATTTTCTTTATCTGATATATCGATTATCTTAAAACCGCATTCAGTATAGTATTCTTCTTCTCCTTCAAGCCATTCAGTATATGATACATATGCTATATCGTCACGGGCTATTACAATATTGGCAGAATCAATATCAGGGCATTTACCATATACAAACGGTTTTTCCTTATCGATTATATTGATTATATACAATACGCCCAGATCATTGGTCAGATATGCATAATTACCAGAAATATCAACATCGATTGCCTGACCTGGTATCTTAACACTGCCTATCCTGTAGTTATTTGGAATTCCTGAAAAAACACCATGATCTACAGGTAAGTCATTGCTTTCATCTGGATTCTTACTGATACTGCTACTTTCTATAGAAGAATCCTTAATTATCCCTCCTATGGCTTTGGAGAAAGGACAGCATCCCTGGATCAAACCGATTATTAATACCAGGATCAGTAAAATTAGAAGCCTCAAGATTATTTTATTTTTTATTATCATCCTTATTCTTATATTATAGATTTGAATAAAATTCTAATAATTTTTTATGAATGATTAGATAGTTTACCCTCTTTTAGTTTATTAATGCTACTAATCGGGATAAATAATTTTTTAATATCATCATTCTTAAGGACACGGTATCGGCCTTCTTTCAGTTCTCCCAGGCCAAGATCCCCTATACTGACCCTTTTCAAGCCAAGGACTACGTATCCAAGATGGCTCATCACCCTTCTCAATATCCTCTTTCTGCCTTCATGTATTTGTATTTTTAAAATTTGATATGATGATCCTGTTTTTACTATATTGACTTCAGTAGGTTTTAACTTTCTATTATCAATATTTATCCCCGCTATTAATACTTCCAGGTCTCTTTTCGAAATATTTCTACTGATCGTCAACTGATAAGTTTTTGGGATCATGAATTTTGGATGTGTTATATTATATACCAGTTCGCCATCATTGGTAAGTATTATCAGGCCGCTTGAATCCATATCAAGTCTTCCGGCAGGATAAAGTCTTACTTTAATATTTCTTACAAGGTCAAGTACTGTCTTTCTACCAAATTCATCACTAGCTGTAGATAAGTATCCCGGGGGTTTGTTTAATGCAACCACAATTTTTTCTTCGGGCTTTATTAATTGTCCATCCAATAAGACTTTAGAAGAACCAGACACTTTGAATGAAAGATCAGTTATTTTCTGACCATCGACTTTTATCCTTCCTGAAGTAATAAGGTCCCCGCACTTTCTTCTGGACCATATGCCGCAGTCAGCTAAATACTTGGAAAGCCTAATCTTCAGTGGTCTGCTCATCTTCTTTAAATTCCTTAAGTGGCGGTAGGTCTTTAAGATTATTCAGCCCCAGTAATTCAAGAAATCTATCACTTGTCCTGTAAAGGATAGGATTCCCGGGTTCTTTTAATTTCCCTGCCTCCTTTAATAATCCTTTATCAAGCAATGTGAGTACTACACTATCGGTACGGACCCCCCTTATCTCAGCGATCTGTGTCCTGGTAATAGGCTGCCTGTATGCGATTATTGCCAATGTCTCCAGGGCTGCCTGTGAAAGATGGGTCCTTATATTTGTTTTAACAAAATGCTGAAGGACTTCATTCAATGCGGGATTTGAATACAGCCTATATCCACCGCTGATCTTCTTTAGGACAAAACCCCTGTTTTGATCAATATATTCCTGCTCAAGCATTCTTAATACTTGTTTGATCTTGCCCTCAGGTACATCAAGGGATGCGGATATTGTGCCTATTTTAACCGGTGATTCAGAAATAAATAATATTCCTTCAATATAGGTTTTTACCCATTCCTCACCAAAAAGTTCAAGGTTCAATCTATCATTTACTTTACTGTTTATTTTTTCTTCTTTATCTATCATCTGATTTTAATAACTATATTCCCAAAACTTTCAAACTGTATTATTTCTATCTCTTCATTTTTGTATAATTCAAGAATAGACAGGAAACTTATGATCCTGTCCATTACCTTTTCATACACTGAAGATATTTCCCTGAATGTAATATCTTCTCTTGATTGAAGCATTTCCTTTATTCTTCCCATTTCACTAAAAATATTTATGGTAGAACGATGATTATAAATATCATTAAGATCAAGCCCAAAGTCATCTTTCGTAAGCATCCTACAAGCAGTCCGCCATATATCTTCCAGTTCAATTTTTTTTGTAAAATCCGAAAAAGTATCTAAAAAGTCTTTTTCCATTGGTGCTTCTCTAATATAAAAAAGTGACTCCTGGGTGATCTTACTGCTTATATAATTAGATACTTTTTTATATATCCGGTATTCCTCTTCCCTTCTTTTGAGTATATTTATATCAAGTTCCCCTTCTTCCCCATCACTGGTCTTTTTTGAAGGAAAGAGTGAGCGTGATTTTATTTCAAGCAAAATAGATGAAAAATATGTAAAGCTAGAAATGGTATCCAGGGGCACTTCACTCTTTTCTTTTATAAATTCCATAAACCCATTTATAATATAACTTAAGGATATATCATATATAT
>JALHTA010000111.1 GCA_022865545.1 Actinomycetota bacterium
TCCCCCATAAAGGGATCAATAAAGTTCCCACCACAAGGGTACCCTCGGCAGCTCCCGTAAGATCAGCCGCCAGACATCCAGCTGCAGGACTCATCTTTTCGCCTATTATCCTCGTGGCTACAGGGAACTGAAATCCGCAAAAGAACGAGAAGAGGAAACAGTATGTCAGGAAATAGGCCTGATGAAGTTCTCCTTTTATAAAACTGATCCACACTAAGAATACTAATAAAAGACACAAAAGGATAATTTCCGATACAATAAGTCTGATTAAATGCTCTCCTTTATAAAGATTTCCCACTGCTGCGCCGGGCAGAAGCCCTAAAAGAAAAACTGTTATTATTAAACCGATCTTCAAATAGATATAGCCATAGATCACCTGAAATGTGAAAACGATCAGCATCTCTACCCCCATTGCGGTCAATCCTGTGGAAAAGAGGATATATTCTTCTTTTTTCATGGATATTAGATACAGGATAATAATGACCATAATAATAAGCAGGAAGGCCCTTGGAAAAGCGCCGTGTTTAAAAAACCATTCTTTAAAGGTAATGTTTATCATCCTCGGTTCAAAATCGGTGTTGATATCTTCTCTCCTGTCAATGCTTTCTCGAAGCTGTTTTATCCTTTCGACGGTGACATTACCGTAATAGAAACCTTCAATATATTTTGTTGAAATAGATCTCGAATTTAACATGGAAGGTATATCCGTGGATATCTTCCCGTCACTGCACAGGAAGTAGGCCTCTCCACCGGGTAGGACCTTGATGTTCCGAAAATGCAATTGGGCGGTATTATATACGGTGGAAAGCTTCTGCTTTCTGACGTCACTGATATAGTTGGGTGAATATTCCATTCCGAAAGAGAGTACACCATTTCTATTCAGGACTCTTTTGACAAGGTAAAAAAACTCGCTGGTAAAAAACCTGTTTATCTGGAATGTGCCCGGATCAGGTAAATCTATGATGACGGCATCATATCTTTTTTCGGTACCCTTGATAAAACTCCTTGCGTCACTGTTTATAATTGAGAGATAGGGTCTCTTTTTTAAAAAGCCCAGCTCCTGCGCAGCCCCTGTGAGATAAGGATCTAACTCAACATAATCGATATGTCCAGGGTCGTACTTTGAGACCTCATCCAGGGTTTCACCAAGTCCGCCTGAAATCAGGAGGACATTTCCAATTTTTTCCAACTGGCTCAAAGGATAGTGGATTTTCTCCTCACTGTTTATGACGTTGGCATCTGAGTAGAGGGGAAGACCGGATTCCCAAAATGTATGCTGGGCTCCTTCTCTGGTAATTACTATTCGCCCGAAAGGCGACTCCAAGTATCTCACAATATCCCCATACTGTCCGGACAAGATCGATCTCTCAAAATGGGTATTCAGTGCACACAGGTAGAAGACGGATATTAATAAAACCGAACCGATTAAAAGGGAATATTTTCGTGACAGAAGTAGTAAGAGAAATGCGCTCAAGATAAGCAGGCTGGAGGTGACGGCGATTGTTTTAAATGGTTTAAGCCAATAGACCAAGATAAAACTGAATATAATTCCGCCTAAAATGTCTCCCAGGCTGTCGGTGATATAGAGTTCACCGGATGTGAAGTCATGGGAGCCGGCCCTTAA
>JALHTA010000012.1 GCA_022865545.1 Actinomycetota bacterium
CATGAAGAAGATAATCGATACCGGGAGTTAAAAATTGAATAAGTATATTCTTTTGATCTATTATTTTTTTATTGTCTGCGGACTCTTCATATTTCTATATAAAAGCCAATATACTCATAGAAGAAAATATATTAAGAAAAGAGATCCAGGCATGGGCATTAAAAGGGTGATAAATATATTAAATATTTTTGCTCATAAAACGGGTAGTATTTTTACAAATGACCCTAAGAGAAAAATAGGGATCCTGAATATTCGGATTCTAAAAATACTTGAAGAAGACGAAGGCATAATAGTGACACCAGGATCTTTTATAGGTTATAAGATACTTTTATGCATTCTTTTTTCCATAGGAGGAATACTTTTCGGGGATAGTCTGATTCCCAGTATGCTTTTAGGATTTGTAAGTGGTGCAGCTGGATATTTTATACCGGATATTTTAATAAGAAAGCAGGCTAGAAGGATATCGGCAAATATTGATATTGAGTTGCCATATATGATAGATCTTCTCAGAATTGCGGTACTTTCCGGTCAGAATATCTATAACTCATTTAAGATACTTGTAGAAAAATACAGGGCTAAGATATGTTTCGATTTAAGAGATTATATAAAAGATATAGACTGGGGATTGGGTAAAGAGACTGCATATAATAATATGATAGAAAAAAATAAATCAAGGCAGTTTGCCGATTTGATGGCGGTTCTTTTGGAAGCTGAAAAATATGGTTCACCACTGGATGAGATCCTTGAGCAAAAATCAAAACAAATAAATTTTGAAAATATGGAAACTACTGAAAGAAAGGCAAGGAGGACAACAGTACTGACGCTTATTCCCCTGGTTTTTCTGATCCTTCCTGCTTTCGTATTATTGGTCGGCGGCCCATTAATTTATGTGTTGGGAAATGGCTTATTTATATTTTGACCAGTTCCTCCATTTAACTTAACCAAAAGGGCCCAAAAACCCAACACCCCGGAGGTATAAATACCATCCGGGGTGTTATTCAGGCGTCCCATACATCTTGCAATTCTTATATGACTAGTTCAAAAATATAGTTGTAATAACTCTTCTTCCTCCACCATCTACTATTCCTACACCGATCAGTCTGTAGTGGCCCCGGAGCATATTGTCCCTGTGGGAAGCTGAGTTCATCCATGCATTTATAAACGCAGAAGGGCTCCCATAATTTGCTGGAGTTGCATTACCCAGATTCTCTCCAGCATTGGACCAGCTGATACCAGAGTTTCTCATGATATTAAAAAAGGTTGTCCCCTCTGGAGTATAGTGCGAGAAGTATCCTCTTGATACCATATCACTACACCTTGTACGCGCAATATCAGTAAGCGATTGTACAACTTGAAGCTGTGAGAGTCCGTGGTCTGCCCTTACCTTATTAATAAGTCTAAGTATTTCAGCCTCCAGGCCATTTAGACTGGCCCCTGCTGCTGTAGCTTTGCTTTGTGCTGCTTCTGCCTCAGCTGCCGCCTTAGCTTCAGCTGCTTGCTTTAAAGCCAGTGCCTTAGCCTCTGCCCTGGCTTTTTCTTCTGCCTGCCTTATTTTATATATTTCTACAGTCTGATCCTTAAGATTGTCTTCAATATCACCTACAATATCAGCAGTTAAAGCCTTTACA
>JALHTA010000002.1 GCA_022865545.1 Actinomycetota bacterium
AGATAATAGCAGGAATTATTAGAAATAAGAGGACAGCCTGTATTAATATCCAGGCTTTATAAATTCCGACGCCTATTCTTGGACCTGTAATTGAAACAGATTCTTTATTTATACTGATCTCAACTCGATTTCCGAACCTCGAACTTGTTCTGTAATGATAGCCCTCAAATTTTAATTCCTTTTGTGGATTCATAATCATCCTTTCTTTTACTTTTAAAGATTTAGTGTAATTCTTTGAAAGCATTTTTGCATTAACTGAAATCTAATTCAGGTATAAATATATCTTCATTTAATAGTATAATCCTGGTTCTAACTTTGTCTACTGTCCCCAACCACTTAAGACAAATGTGTCGTGTATGTCTTAAGCTAAAATCTATTTAAAATTTATCCAAGAATCCTGCATTTGTAGTTATTATAATAGTACTTAATGGCATCAATTTTGGAGTTACACTATGATTTAAAAGAATTGTTTCTCAATACTTTTTATTACCGAAACAGCATTCTTAATCCCATCTTCCTCTTGGATTTTTAATCCTAAATCTTTTGCCTTCTTATGTATGGTTTGATCTGTTATAGCTTCTTGGATAGCTTTTGAAAGTCTATCTACGGTTAGTTCTTTACGAGGGATTGGTTCTGGTCCAGCTCCTAATTTTGCTATGCGTTGTCCCCAGAAGAACTGATCTCCAAAAAAAGGAATAACGATAGAAGGAACTCCTGCTCTAAGACCTGCAGCTGTTGTTCCAGCACCACCGTGATGTATTACTGCGGCCATACGTGGAAAAAGCCAAGAAAAAGGAGCAGAATCTATCATAAAGACTGTATCCGGTAATGTTTTTTTGTATAAACCACCCCAACCAGAAAGTATTATTGCCCTCTGTTTTGTTTTTGCCAAAGCTTGCAGAACAAGATTAGTAGTTTCTTCAGGATCTCGGCTACTCATACTTCCAAAACCGACATAGACAGGAGGGGGACCATCTTGTATAAATTCGGTTAGGTCACTAGGTGGAGTCCAATTGGTAGCTGAATCCAGAAACCAATATCCTGTGATATGATTATTATTATCCCAATCAGGTGGTTTGGGTATTACATTAGGACTAAAACCATTTAGGATTGGAAGTTGATTAAAGCGGTCAGTTTTATAAGGTCCCCCAATTGGAGCTGGGGGTAGATCCAGTACTTTCTGCCTTGCCAGCTTGTCGGCAGACCTAAATCCCTGCCACATCATCTGTCTTACAATGGAATAAGAGAAGCGATTAATAATTCCACCAAGCTTAAATGGTAGCTTGGAAAAGAGAAAACTTGGATAGGCTTTTGTTGGGGTAAATGGAATATAATAAGCCTGGAGGAATGGAATGTCTAACTTTTCAGCTATTGAGTATCCAATAAATAGACCTCCTATTCCAGAAAGGATTAGGTCCATACCTTTACAGGCTGCAAGGCCTCCCTCTGCCATAATAAGAGCCCCTCTTTGGGCTTCTTTTGCCATCTGAGATATTACTGAAAGGAAGTTTCCTTTTCCTATTCGCTCACTCATTTCTTTGCTTTGAGCAATATCCTGGACATTTCCTCCAATAGACCAGAATTCTAATCCATAAGAATTAACCAATTCCTCAAAGTTCTGATGGGTTACCAGTCGCACAATGTAACCTGCTTTTTTTAAGCCCTTTCCCAGAGCTATATATGGTTGAACGTCGCCCCGGCTTCCTGGAGCTATAATGGCAATACGCATAATTCAATAAACCCTTTCTACTTTACTTGTTTTTATAACTTGAAAATGGCCTATATATGTCTTTACTCTCTGAGTCTATTTTACACTATGTCTAAAGTAAATTTAATTTTATGAGAAATTTATTAGAAGATATTTTTTATAGGTATAACAAAGAAATTATTAAAAACTCAATTCCGGTATAAAAATGTCCTCGCCATAGGTCATTATTGCGGTTCTAACATTGCGTACAGTGGCCAACCAGCATACCACAATATTGATAACAAAAATTGATTAAAAAATGGAAGATCCAAATATAGAATTAACTAATAGAATAACCAGGGAGAAGAGACTATAATGAGTATAGACCTCATAGTTCTCTTGGTAACATAAATCTAGGTGACTTTGCCAGGAGCTTGGTCATAGGAGCAAATAAGCCGTATTACTGACATTATAGGTGGACTAGTTTTTGAGGGAAAGGTCAGCCTGACAAGAAATCTGGCTGGATCAGTTTGAGTAGGAAATAAATCCAGAGCAGCAGTAAATATTTATATTTAAAAATGAAGGATCAATAATGTCAAGAAAACTTTTTTTTATTAAGGTGTTGGCCGTTACTGTCACATTTATGATCATGCTTGGTTTTATACCTTTTATGTCATCATGCACACCACAGATCAAATTTGGCGAACTTACGGTAAGCGGTGAAATAGATGCCGTGACAGGCGAACCGGTCGGCTCAAAGGATGAGTTCAGCTTCAATATAAAAAAAGTTTTTACAACTATTAAGGTAAGCGGGGTAAAAGCAGATGATAACAAGCGCTTTACCATAGTAAATGAGGACACTGGTGAGATTATTTTTGACAAGACAGAAAAATATTCTATTAAGGATACTGGTTTTATTGAGGCATATTTTTATGTTGAAACAGAGGATCTGGAGGAGGGCCAGGTGCTTTTGGACCCCGGGAAATATTATGTATCCTTTTACCATAACGGGGAATTAAAAGATACCGCTGACTTTAAGATAATTGCTCCTGCAGCGGAAATCATAGAAGTAAAACTATCAAATGAAGATAGTGACAATATGGAGCTCGTCAACCCGACTAGTGAATTTAGCCCTTCAGATGGGTTCTTTATATATGTCTTGACCAATTTCTTGATAATAGGTGATGTTTACAGTATTAGATGGTATTTTGATGATGATGAGATCCTGGATGTTGTAGATATAGAAATCACTGAAAATTATTATGGACAAGAAGTTGTTAATTTTTGGTATCCGCCAAAGGTACCCTGGAAGCCTGGAAGCTATAAGGCAGAGGTGTATTTAAATAGCTCACTGTACAGTAAATATGATTTTATTGTCGTTGGTGAAGAAGAAGTACCTCAGAAGGACGGGAGCTACTTTACCCAGGGCAACATTTACATAAATGAGGATTACGGATATTCAATAAATTACCCTGACGGCTGGGATTATAAAGAAGAATACAGAGATGGCCATAGTGTAACATTCTTCCCAGTTTCGGATGACATATCAATGTTCACTGCGGTTTCATGGTTCAGTGAAGGAGCCTTTGATCCAAATAATTTTGAAATATTTAGTGAAGATTATTTATTTGATATAACAGGAGAGTCTGAGTGGAATATAGAAGCTATGGAAATATATTCGGAAGGTGAGGAAATATATTCGGGAGAATTGTCTGGTCTGTATCAATGGGAATACTTCTACTCCCTTACGGACCAGGAGAATAATAACTATGCTTTTGATAATATTTTACTGCTAAAGGTGGATGATTTGATAATGGTGAGTGGGTTGTTTCTCGTGCGCCAGGCTGCTGAGGCAGACGAGATCTTAAAAGGTATGTGGGGCTCCATTAGTTTTGAATAAGCAAGTACCTGTATCAGGAATTATTAGTTATGTGTTAATTCAGGTATAAAAATGTCCTCATTTAGCAGCAAAATCCTGGTTCTAACTTCGTCCACAGTGGCCAGCCAATTTAAAATTATATAAAGAATATTATCTTTACCAACATATAAATATTTACGGTTCTTTTCGTTTGCGAGGATGGGTGATTATGTTTATAAGTATTTGGATGATGACAAGGGCAAACATTATCGCTCCCCCAATTACAGAGGTTTTCCAGACCATTACTATA
>JALHTA010000112.1 GCA_022865545.1 Actinomycetota bacterium
CCCCGCCCATAGCTCATTACCCTGTCAATATATTCACCATATATATACACAGCATTAAAGACATCCTCTATTGATGCCAGTATATGGCTGGTAGGGACCAGTGCCGGATGGACCCTTACAAATATCTGGCCGTCTTCTTCGGATCCAATAGCTAGCAGTTTTATGCGGTATCCCATTTCAGCGGCATATTCTATATCACTTGCAGTTATTTTGGTTATCCCTTCCTTATAGACATCATCTACTACGACCCTTGAATTGAAAGCTATTGATGAAAGGATGGCAAGCTTACAGGCAGCATCATATCCTTCAATATCCGATGAAGGATTTGCCTTTTCCGCATATCCCAGATCCTGTGCCATCAAAAGAGCTTCCTTAAATGACAGACCCTCCTTTTCCATCCTGGTAAGTATATAATTTGTGGTACCATTTACTATTCCCACTATTTTATATATCTTATCCGATGCAAGAGTAGTCTTTAGCGGCCCGACAATAGGAATACCGCCTAAAACACTTGCTTCAAATAATATATCTACATTATTAGCTTCGGCAGTCTTATGGATATCTCCGCCCCTATTGGCTATAAGGTCCTTATTCGCGGTCACCACATATTTGCCTGCTTTTAGGGACTCCATTACGATATCATAAGCAGGATCCACTCCTCCTATGAGTTCGACTACTATATCGACCTCAGGATCACTGTATATATCTGCTGCATCCGTTGATATCTTGATACCGCCAGCTATTTCACCGGTTAAGGATTTAAGCTTTGTGCTATCCTTCTCTGCTATCCTTATAATATTTATCTCTTTGCCGATTTTTTTGGCTATATATTCTTTCTGGTTGGATATAAGCTCGAATACACCGTGAGCAATATAACCAAATCCGACCATACCTATATTTACTTTTTCTATATTTTTCTCTTTCATCAGATCCCTTTTCTATTATTTATGGAGTTATATCAATTATACCCTTAATATTATCATCCTCCACATTATTTGCTGTAAAAATCATGATCAGCAAAGAAAATGAAATGAGATTATATTATCCATTATAGTTAAGCCTGTGGCAATACAATTTTCGACGTGATATTCTCGACGTATTTTTCGCAATATCCCTAATACTTATCCGGGCTGGTCGATGTTGATAACAAATTACAGCGGATTCCTGTTTGAGATTGCAAGCTTAAAATTATATATCCTGTATTATTGCACTCTTTCGTTTTTCTTTATTCTCTCCATCACTGGCTTTAACTGGAAAAGGAACAACTCTTAATGAAGAATGAGTATTTAAAAATTCCGATAAGGCTTTTCTGGACGCCCCAAGATCTGAAGCTGCCTGGGTAACAGTAGTTCCTAAATTTCACCCAACAGATATACTTTCACTTTGCTTCCCTTTGCAACATTTCCAATATCTGCTGGAAACCATGCTATGCCATTAGCCTTGGCCATAGAGGTAAGTATTCCGGACCCCTGCATACCGGTGGATTTAAAGAAATACTGCCCATCCTTATTTTCGACAATGGCCCGGATAAAATTTATCCTTCCTGTCTTATTCTTAAAATCATGAAGAGCTTCTGCCATTACTTCAGGTCTGAAAAGATTACGGGCTCCCATAGATTTTCTTATCATGGGTCTTACATACATCTCAAAACAAACCATAACAGAAACCGGATTTCCGGGGAGGGCAAAAATATATTTATTCCCATATTCAAAAAAGGCCAGCGGTTTGCCCGGTTTTTGATTTACCTTCCAGAAATTAAGTTTCGCTCCCATACCTTCCAGGGTATCTTTGACCAGGTCATAGTCTCCTGCTGATATCCCGCCGCTTAGAAGCAAGATATCACATTCACCAAGTGCTTCCTTTATTTTTTTTAATAGCAGTGCTTCATCATCAGGGGCACTGCCGAATCTCTTATACTGTATTCCCATTTCCTTTATCTGGGCCGACAGAGAATAACTATTGCTATCCCTTACTTTTCCTGCAACCAGTTTTTCACTGATCCCAATGAGTTCATCACCGGTAGGAAGCACCCCTATAACCGGAGGTCCAAAAACCTTGACTTCACTTTTTCCCAGGGAAGCCAGTACTCCTATAGTACCTGGATTTATCCCGTCACCTTTTTTAAAAACAGTATTGCCTTTCTTTATATCTTCACCTCGATACCTTACATTCTCTCCTTTTTCAATTTCTCTAAACACCATAATACTTGCAGTATCCCTCTGGGTATCTTCCTTCTTGACTACTGAATCTGCCCCTTCAGGTAAAGATGCACCAGTCATAATAGGCATACAAAAACCGGGATTCACCGTAGATTTTGGAATTTTCCCGGCCGGAATAACCTCATCTGTAAGTACCAGCCTTATGGGATAGCTTTTCTCTGCACCTTTTATATCAATGGCCCTTACCGCATAACCGTCCATGGCAGAATTATCATATATGGGAATATCATCAGAAGAGATGATGTCTTCAGCCAGGTTAAGCCCCAGGCTTTCAAGTATTGGTAATTTTTTCACAATGGGTTTCAATCCCGAATTTAGAACTATTTTTTGGGCCTCTTCTACTGAAATCATTTTTTAAGTACTTCCCCTATTATTTAATACCTATCATATATTAATATTATTATTTTAGGGTATGCATGTAAAGCATATGAAACATTAAAATAATTTTAGATGATCTTAAAAGGTCCAGAAACTGCATCTATCCTTATTTATACACTAGGAAAAAAAATTGATGACATTATAAAAGAAGAACAAAATGCCGGGGATACCCTGGGAACTATAATCATGGATGCTGTCACAACAAGCATGCTTGGAATTGCCGGAGAACATATGAGTAAGATCATGAAGGACAGCAATATTCTACAAAAAGGTTATGCCGCCACCTGTAAATATTCGCCTGGCCAGTATAAATGGACCATAGAGGAACAGAAAGAAATATTTAATATGGTGGATGGCTCAAAAATTGGGGTTCACCTCAATAACAGCTTCTTGATGATACCTTTTAAATCAGTCTCTGGCGTTTATGGTTTTGGCCCTGTAGATAAGATAAATAAGACCAGGGTAGCTTGTGACCTTTGCCCCAGGGAAAATTGCATTGGGAGAAGGTAAGACTAGTCATTCTTGTGATAAAAAATTAAATTAAAATTTTCCCAATCTGAATTTCGAATAATCATTAAATGTTTCAACCACATATCTGTTGATTGTAAGATTTGTCTCCGTAGCATAATTATGATAATATCATGATAAATTAATAAAGGAGTGATTATATGACCAAGATCAGGCCAGTTTCAGATTTACGGAATAATTTCGCTGATATTTCAAGACTGGTTCATGAAACATCAGAACCAGTTTTCTTGACAAAGAATGGATATGGCGACATGGTTGTTATGAGCATCGAAGCCTATGAACGCAAGCAATTTGAAAGTGAAATATTTTCTAAGTTGAAAGAAGCGGAACTGGAGGCAGGGTCCACTGATGTACGTTATTCACATAAAGAAGTTTTTTCTGGTTTAAGGTTAAAACTTACTGACAGGATTAATGGGGATAATGTATAAACTTAAATATCTGCCTTTAGCACGGAAGGATTTATGGGATATTACAAGCTACATCGCTGATAATCTTAAAGCGCCAAAGGCTGCAATGGACTTTATTGATACCCTCGATAATTCCATATCCCGGTTACAGCAATTTCCTTACTCCTGCAAGTTATATCAACCACAAGAATCAATTAAAACTGAATACAGGTTACTGCCTGTTAAAAATTACCTGGTATTCTATGTAGTGATTGAAAATGAAGTAGAAATCCACAGAATTATTTATTCAAAAATGAACCTTGAAAAGTTTATTAAATAATTTAACCTCCTACTCTAATTCCACTTCCCGGTCTTTAAAGATGAGCCGGTTGATTTTTGCAACTATCACTGAGTCGATCGGCTTCTCATGGGTCTCTTCAGTGGCCCTTGATGAAGTGCCGCAGGTCACCATCACTACTTCATCATTTCCTACCCCTATAAGATCTGCTGAGATATAGAAATTATCGTCATATGTACCGTCTATATTCATCTCTTGAACAACCAGAAGTTTGAAGCCATTATAAGAGCTGTCTTTGATCACAGATACGACATTTCCTATTACCCTACCTATTATCATCCGGGCCCTCCTCTTCGATATCCAAAGAGTCAATAATTGCAGTTATTGAGCAATCAACAGGTACCATGTGGTCATCAAAGGACCAGGTCGCCTGGAAACTTGTTTCAAATGCAACTATTTCATCAATGCTTACACCCAGTGGATCGGCAGCAAAAAACGGCCTGCCTTCCAGCTTGCCGGTTTCAGCATTGATTATCTGGAGTATCTTTATATCTTTTCCCTCAAGTGAGGGATGCATAAAATCTGAATAAGTTTTTCCTATTACTTTTGCACTGTTCATAATAAAGAATTATATTTTGAGTCAATATTTATATTTTCAACTTTTGCAGTTATTGCACAGTCAATCGGCATATCTGTATTTCCTTCGACTTTTCTAGCCCCGCTGCCGCTTACCATGAGTACTATATCTCCTTTTCCCAGTCCTAACCTGTTTTCAATAGCTACTACCTGCTTGTCTTTTTCAGTTAGATCCAGGTTAAGAAGCTTTACAATATATATTCTGGTAGCATTGATCCTGGGAGCTTTTACACTGCATACCAGTTCTTTTATTATCTTTCCAAGAGTCAACTAAATACTCCTTTACATTTCCAGATTGTCAATCCTTGCGATTATTGATGCATCCGTATGTGTAGGTTCAGTGATCTCGGTAAATCTCGAACCGCTGCCGCCGGTGATTATCACCATATCATCTCCGCCCACTCCTATGGGATCGATTGCAACTACATAATCTTCCTTTGGCTTCAGGTCACTGTCAACTAATTGGACAAGGAATAGTTTGACCGGTTTTAATTCATCGATCTTTGATACGGAAGTAATACTTCCTACTATTTTACCTATTTCCATAAAGCACCTATATTAGATTAATATCTTCCACTTTTGCAACTATGCAGAATCTTATGGGGATATCCTCTTTGCCTTCATGCATCTTGGCTATTGATATCTCATCCTCAGCTATCAGGACCTTCTCCCCAAAACCGACACCAATGATGTCTTCTACTATTGAATAACTTC
>JALHTA010000113.1 GCA_022865545.1 Actinomycetota bacterium
TTGTGCAGGAAGAAAGGATAATCATAGAGACAAGTAAAAATAAAGTGATAAGGCATATGATTGCATTCTATTTCATAAAACCTCTCCCTCCTTTAAAATCACCATTTGTAGAAAAATAAACCCTTGATAGAACTGGTATCTATGTAATTCTACAAAATTTATCCACTAGATGGTATCATTATTTTAGAATTTATCACTTTTTGTATAACTCCCGGATATCTGTATCTTCAAAGTGGATAAACAGGGTTTAAAAGAAACATAAAAAGTAGGCCAGGCCAGGTGGATTTTTTCCACAGGGTCTTTATTTTAATCGGGTTTTAATATATAAAAGCTAAAAGACATAAGAAAGGCTATAAGTGGGAGTAAAATTATTTTTAATAAGACATGGGCAGACGAGTTGGAATGTAGAGGGAAGATATCAGGGGGACCATGACATAGAGCTAAACCAGGTCGGCATAAAACAGGCAAAGCTGGCTGCAAAGTACCTTTCCAGGGTAGAGTTTGCAAATATTTATTCCAGCCCTTTAAAACGTGCCCTTTATACAGCGGAGACAATAAAAGGCAGGAGGGATCTCAAGATAAAAGTCAGGGATGACCTGAAAGAGATGAATTTTGGCAAATGGGAAGGCCTGAAATTTCTTGAGATAAATGAGAAATATCATAAGGATTACCAAAAATGGCTCGAGGATCCATATAATAATAGACCCACGGATGGGGAGAATTTTAAGGAAATAACAGAAAGGACCACAGCCGAGATCAGTAGGATCGTTTCAGAAAATACTGATGGTTCAAGTGTTGCAATAGTCGCACATGGGGGTGTAATACTGTCACTTTTAGTATATTGGCTGCAGATCCCTTTAGAACGCTGGAAATCAATAATACAGAGGCAGGGGGCAATAAATATTGCAGTAATCGATAAAGGTTATCCCTATATATCAGCAATAAACTATACAGGGCATTTAAAACCTATCTATGATGATGCTGAGGATAAAGTCATAAAAATATACAGCAGTTTAAGGAATAATAAATAAACCGGAGGTTTAGGATGGAAGAAGGCACAGAGAATGTAAATATGTTAAGTGGGGGTTTTATACAGAATTTTTTAGATAACTGGATAAATATTGCAATAATCATTGGGGCTCTTGTGGTCCTTGTTGTCATTGTCAGTATTGTCAGGAGAAGGTTAACGAGATTTTTCGAAAGAAAGATCCCTGAGGACCGCATGCTTATAAGGAAACGCACGCTTACATTTAATAGCGTCATATCAAATCTGGTAATAGTAGTAGCTTTTATAGCAGCTGCCCTGATAGTAGCTGAACAACTGGGCATCAGCGTTACCCCTCTTCTGGCAGGTGCAGGAGTCGCGGGGATCGTCTTTGGTTTCGGTGCCCAGAACCTTATAAAGGATATTATAAACGGAGTCTTTATACTTTTTGAACAATGGTATCAGGTAGATGATGTTGTAACTGTGGCAGGGATAACAGGTTCAGTGGAAAGGTTCAATCTAAGGACTACAGTATTAAGGGATATCGAGGGAACGGTCCATTATATTCCCAATGGGGAGATATCAATGCTCGGTAATAGGACCCAGCTGTGGTCGAGGGCAGTAGTAGATGTAGGCGTTCATTATGACGAAGACTTAGACAGGGTAGTCGGGGTCCTGGAGGAGATATTTGATGAGATAATGAATGATAAAAAATATAAGAAAATGATCCTTGAAAGACCATCAATACTTGGAGATGATGGAATAAGCGAGCTTGGGGATTCTGCTATAATATTCAAGCTGGTATGCAAGGTAAAACCTGGAGAACAGTGGAACATAGCCAGGCAGCTCAGGAAAAGAATAAAGGATAAATTTGACGAGGTCGGCATAGAGATACCCTATCCCTGTACTAACATTTATATGAGGAATAATAAATAGATAAATATTTTTTTTAAGATCAATAAAAGTACCAGTTTATTATTGATTAATAATTTCATTTGTTATAATATCCCTAGTATTAATGTAAGTTGAAAAAATTAAATATTTTTCATCTTTCTGTTCTACTTTATGAGTAGAACCTAATTTTGTTAATTAGTCCAAAGGAGGATCGCGAGATTGAAAGAATATGAATTAGCTGTCATCTTTGACGCTACACTGGAAGAAGAAAAAGTCGACCAAGAGATAGCAAAACTAACCACACTTCTTGAAAAAGAAAAATGCGAGATAGCCAGAATAGATAAATGGGGCGTTAAAAAACTCGCATATCCAATCAAAAAACAGGAAAGCGGATTCTATGCCATTATCTATTTCAATGGTGCAAGTGCGATTATTCCTGAGGTTGACCGCGTTAATAAGATCAATGATCTTGTTTTACGTCACATGGTAGTAAAAAGTGAGCAATAATCAAAATTATTATAATCAGAAAAGGGTGATATTATATGGCTTTTAGTGTCAACAATATAACCATACTGGGAAATATTACAAGGGATCCTGAACTCCGTTTTACTCCAAGCGGAACGGCGGTAGTAAGTTTTGGACTTGCGGTAAACCGTAATATCCAAAATAAAAAATCAGGTGAATGGCAGAGCGAAGTTGATTTCTTCAATGTAACTGCATGGTATAAGCTAGCTGAGAATTGTGCTGAGAGCCTGGGTAAAGGCGACAGGGTACTTGTATCAGGAAGGCTTTCGCAGGATAGTTGGGAAGACAAGGAAGGACAGAAGAGATCAACTGTAAAAGTAATAGCCAGCGTGGTCGCACCCAGCATGGAATTTGCTACTTGCAAACTTGAAAAGAATCCGAAAATGGACAGTGGGGGTATGGCTGCTGCCGAAAGCACGAAGGAAGAAGTCGATTTTACTGATGAAGACATACCATTTTAATAAATTATCTAAAGAATAAATAATTCTGTTTGAAAACTTAGGAAAGGAGAGAAAAACAGTTGGCAAAGAAAAAAAGTAGTAGAAATAATAGGAATAGTGATAGGAATAGTGATAGGACCAGTGATAGGACCAGTGAAAGAGATAAAAATTCGGGCCCTTCCGGTCTAAGACAAAGGAAGAAGTATTGTTTTTTTTGCAAAGAGAATATAGATATTGTTGATTATAAAAATACTGGTATGCTGGAAAGATATATTTCCGATAGAGGCAAGATAAGACCCAGAAGGTCTTCAGGAAACTGTGTTCAGCATCAACGCAGGGTCGCCGTGGCTATAAAGAGAGCCAGGGTCATGGCTTTGATCCCATATTATCAAAGATAATCTATAGAGATTTTTATATGTCCTTTGATAACCTAAGCAGGATAAAAACAAAGAAGTTAAATCTGGGACTTCTTATCCTGTTTACTTTTTTAGCCCTGGTATTTTCATTCTTTGTGCCGGGACTTGGATTGCTCGGGATAGCGCTTCTGCCAATACCCACAGTCCTGCTTGTGATAATGGGCAGGATAAGGGATGGTATTATATGCGCAATGGTAGCGTGCCTGGTGATACTGGCACTTAACTATATACTTGCACCGGTAGCTATTATCCTGATCATTTCGGTAGCTTTTATCTATAGGTCGGCTGTTGAAAATAAAAAGACTTACTGGCAGGTGATCGGGACAGTATTCTTTGCATTTTTTGTAGCCATCATTCTGTATATTATATTATTCTCTGCTTTTTACAGGGTAAATTTCTTTTCAGAGACCCTTGCGGGATACAATGAATATATAGACGGCCTGATGGATGATTCTTTTATAGAGGCATACAGCAGCCTGATGATGTTTGACCGGTCTCAGATGAGTGAAATAATAGCTCAGACGCAGAGCATGCTAAAGTTTATTCCCAGGATCCTACCGGGAATACTGGTGGTATCTTTTGGAATAATAAGCGGGCTAAATTATGCTTTTAGTGTACGGATATTTAAAAGATACCAGATAGAGATCAAACCGCTGGTTCCATTTATAAAATGGGACCTTCCCTGGCATTATGTCTGGGGAGTAATAGTCGGGCTTGTTCTTGTTCTGGTCCCGGAAATGGGCAGTACGGCAGATGGTGGAAGATTAACCATAAATACTGCAATAGATATAGTGGGCTATAATCTGATAATAATATTTGGCTTTCTTTATCTGGTACTGGGAATCTCGGTTCTTTTTGGAATTTTTGCCAGGCTTAAAGTGGGAATCGTCTGGAAGATACTTATATTTGCATCTTTATGGTTCTTTTTTGCTTTTGCACTTATAGTTTTTCCATTAATGGGACTTATCGATATCTGGGTGAATTTCAGGAGACTAAAAAGAAAATAAAAAATAAATTATAAAAACTAATCTTTATTATACAGGAGGAAAACTTGAAAGTAATATTAACACGGTATCATGAAAAATTAGGTGATTTAGGCGATATAGTCGAAGTCAAGGCTGGATATGCCAACAATTATTTAATACCCCAGGAGATAGCCATAATGGCTACAAAGGGTAATATAAATCAAATGGAACTGGTTAAAAAAGCTGCAGTAAAGGTTGAGGCAAAAAATGTTGAAGAAGCAAATAAGGTAGCTGAAGGTCTTGCAGATATTACCTTAAACTTCATTGTTAAGACCGGTGAAGAAGGCAAGCTCTATGGTTCTATTACCAATAAGGATCTTGAGGTAAAAATAATGGAAGACAAGAAAGTCGAGATAGATAGAAAGAAGATCGATCTTCCAGAGCATATAAAAGAACTTGGCGAATATGATGTCGATATAAAATTATATAAAGATGTGAAAGCGACTATTAAGGTGATTGTCGAACCTGATGAGGAGTCAAAGGCCCTGATAGAGGCTCATCAAAAGGAAAAAGAATCATCAGAAGCAGAAGAAAAGAAAAAGATCGATGCTGATATAGAGACTGAGGCTGCCAAGGGAAAAACTCAAGAAGTCAAAAAAGAAGATGCAGCCAGTCTGGATGCATCGGAGACTGAAGAGGCTGATCCTGCTACCGAGGCAATAGAAGACGAAGAGAAGAAGACAGAGAAAAACAAATCGGACAAAAAAGATAAATAAGACTAAAATTATTTAGCTTATGCAGGATAAAATAAAAAATGATAGCCGCAGGTCACCGCTGGATACCAGCAGACTTCAGCGGATACCTCCATACAATATTGAGGCTGAAGAATCCCTTTTAGGGGCCATGCTCATATCAAGGGATGCTGTAGCTTCAGTATTGGAGATAGTCAAATCAGATGATTTTTACAGGAAACAGAACCAGGTAATATTTGATTCTATTCTTGAACTCTATTCAAAAGGGGAACCCTCTGATCCGATCACTATTGCGGATCACCTTAAGAAGAAAAGTATGCTCGAAGAGGTGGGTGGCAAAACTTTTATCCATTCACTTATCAGCAATATACCCCTTGCGGCAAATGCAGAGTATTATGCGAGGATTGTAAGAAATCATTCAATCTTGCGGAAACTGATATATGCTGCCACTGATATAGCTACTATGGGCTATGAGGTACCCGAGGACCTGGTCGCCACTGTCGACAAGGCGCAGGAGCTGATATTTTCCATCTATCAGGATCTTAATCAGGGAAACAGTAGAAACTCAGTATCAGTTATGAAGGATATAGTATCTGAAGTATATGAAGAAGTAGAGATGCTTCACGAAGCAGGATCCGATATCTCGGGTATATCTTCCGGTTATATAGATTTTGACCACATTACTTCAGGTTTCCATAATTCCGATCTAATAATAATCGCGGCAAGACCGGGTATGGGCAAGACTTCCTTTGTACTTGGTGCAGCAATGAATATTGCACTTAAGGAAAAGATCCCTGTTGCAATATTTTCTCTTGAGATGTCAAAGCATCAGGTGGCTCAAAGGCTTATGAGTGCACAGTCAAGGATCGATCTCCAGAGACTAAGAGATGGAAAGATAAGGGAAAATGAATGGACCAAGCTGGCCAGCGCTATAGAAAAACTTGCAGAATGTAAACTATATGTAGATGACACGGCATTTCTTACAGTAATGGACCTCCGGTCCAGGGCAAGGATGATGGCTTCGACATATGGTATTAAGATGATAATTGTCGATTATCTGCAGCTGATGCAATCGACTTCAAACTACAGGGGCAATAAAGTTCAGGAGATAACTGAAATATCCCAGAACCTAAAAGGTATTGCCAAAGAACTTGATATTCCCGTAATAGCTGTCTCGCAGCTTTCAAGGGAAGTAGAAAAAAGGGAAAACAAAAGACCGCAGCTTGCGGACCTCAGGGAATCAGGCTCCATAGAGCAGGATGCCGACCTTGTGGCTTTTGTATACAGGGATGAATATTATGATGAAAATTCAAATAAAAAGGGTGAGGCAGAATTGATAATAGCCAAGCATAGAAACGGACCTATAGGAAAGATAAAACTGCAATTCAATAAAAGATATGCATTATTTTCAAATTTAACAGGATCACATCAGTTAGAAAAACGAGGTGAAGGAAATGTCTAGTTTAGCCATTGTAGGATCACAGTGGGGAGATGAAGGAAAAGGAAGAATAGTGGACCTGCTTTCCAGTCAGGTAGATATGGTCGTGAGGTTCCAGGGCGGGAACAATGCCGGCCACACTGTTGTAAAGGGTAAAGATGTATTTAAGCTGCACCTGATCCCTTCAGGGGTGCTATACCCTGAAGTTACCTGCGTCATAGGGGATGGAGTAGTCTTAAATCCTGCAGTATTAATTGAAGAGCTTGATAACTTAAATATGAAGAATATTAATATTGAAAATCTTAAAATAAGCTGTAAGGCACATATGGTGATGCCTTACCATATAGTCCTCGATAAAGCCAGGGAACACCATCTTGGAAAATCAAAAATAGGAACGACCCATAAGGGAATAGGACCAGTCTATGCCGATAAAGCCTCCAGGTCCGGTATCCGGACACAGGATCTTCTTGACCATAAGATATTTAAGGTAAAGCTGGAAGAAGAACTCTCCCTAAAGAATGCTATCATAGAGAAGGTGTACGGCATGGAGCCTTTGGACCCAGTGGAGATATATGAAGATTATATGCTTTATGCTGAGAGGATAGGCAAGTACATAATAGACACGGCTTTTATGATAAATAAGTTCCTCGACCAGAACAAGAGCGTATTATTTGAAGGTGCCCAGGGTACCATGCTTGATATTGACCAGGGAACATATCCTTATGTCACTTCATCATCTACCACCTCGGGAGGAGCCTGCATCGGTGCCGGAGTGGGTCCGGGGAGACTTGATGAAGTTCTGGGTATCGCGAAAGCCTATACCACCAGGGTGGGATCAGGACCTTTCCCAACTGAGATCGAGGGAGATATTGGCGTCTTGCTAAGAGAGAAAGGTAATGAATATGGGACCACTACTGGAAGGTCAAGAAGATGCGGCTGGCTTGATGCTGTGGTTCTTAGATATTCTGCGATGCTTAATTATCTTGACAGTATAGCAATTACAAAACTTGATATACTTTCAGGACTTGAAAAAATAAAGATATGTACAGCATATAAATATAAAAAAGAAGTCTATAAAGATCTTCCATGCCACCAGACCATACTCCATAAGTGTACTCCGGTATATGAGGAATTTGAAGGATGGTCAGAGGATATTACCGGGATCAAGAATTATGAAGATCTGCCCGCGACAGCAAGGAAATATATAGAAAGCATAGAAGAGATAATAAAGGTGCCGGTCTCTATGATAAGTGTAGGACCCGAGAGGAGCCAGATAATCATCAGGGATGACAATCTAAAAAAAAGACTTTTTGATTCAAACAACCGGTCGACCCTTATTATATAGGAGCCTGCCCGAGAACTGGGACCTGAGCTTGCAGGCTGATATTTTTAAATAGATCAAGGCCTGAAGAAGAAGCGATATGTAGTATATTTCTAGTGTGAAAATATCAGGTATCTATAATTTTTCTTTGTCATAATAAATGAAGGAGCAAGTTGAACGTATTAGTAATCGGCGGCGGCGGCAGGGAACACTGCCTGGCCTGGAAAATTGCAGCAAGCGACCTTGTAGACAAAGTATATGCCGCTCCGGGAAATGCCGGGATCAGCAAAGTAGCTGAATGTGTGGAATTGGATATTGGAAAAAGTGGTTTTAACCTGATTGTTGATTTTGTTGAGGCTAATGGCGTAGGGCTTGTCGTAGTCGGACCCGAAGCACCGCTTGTTGGAGGGATTGCCGATCATCTCGAGAACCGTGGGATTTTAACCTTTGGCCCCAAAAAGGATGCTGCCATGCTTGAAGGTAGCAAGGTTTTTACCAGGGATCTATTATCCAAATATGATATTCCTACACCTGAGGCTTTAGTTTTTGAAAGGTCACAATACGCCGAAGCTGTAACATATGTCAAAAATCAGAATAAATTTCCTTTAGTTATAAAAGCTGACGGTCTTGCATCCGGAAAGGGAGTACTTATAGTACAGAATACCAGTGAGGCTGTTAAAGCCCTGGATGACTGTATGGTAAGCCAGGTATTCGGGGATTCAGGAGACAGGGTGATAATCGAGGATTTTCTTACCGGATATGAGACATCCATACTGTGCCTTTCTGATGGGAAAAAGATCATCCCTATGGATCTTGCCCAGGATTATAAAAGGATCTTTGATGCTGATGAAGGTAAAAATACCGGTGGCATGGGAAGCTATAGTCCGGTCCCGATGGTAAGCAGCAGTGTTTATAAAAAAGCTCTTGATAATATTATATATCCTACCGCAGATGCACTTAGAAAAGAAAATATTGATTACCGCGGTATCCTTTATGCAGGAATAATGGTAAGTGGAGACGAACCTTATCTCCTTGAATACAATTGCAGGTTCGGTGACCCTGAAACGCAGGCAGTCCTCCCCAGACTTGATGATGATCTGGTACCGCTTCTTATGGGATGTGCAGAAGGAAATATTGGAGTGGACTTGCTTTCCTGGAGCAGTGATAAATGCATGTGCGTAGTGGCAGCATCACGCGGATACCCTGATACGTCTTCAAAAGGTGATATCATCACCGGACTTGATAATTTTAATGGTGATGATGATATTGAAGTATTTCATTCAGGGACCAGGAAACAGGACGGAAATATCGCTACTGATGGAGGAAGGGTGCTCGGACTTTCAGCACTGGCCCCTGGATTTAAAGAAGTAAGAAGAAAAGCTTATAATGCCATGAGTAAGATAAGCTTTGATGGAATGCAATACAGAAAAGACATAGCATATAAGGCAGAGGAGGATGTCTGATGAAAAAAGATATAATGAAAGTAGCTATTGTGATGGGAAGCATATCTGATGAACCAATAATGAAAAATGCTTCGGATACCCTTAAAAGTTTCGGGGTAAAATGCGAGACCCATATACTTTCAGCTCATAGAATGCCAAACAAGACAAGAGAATTTGCAGGGGGCCTAAAAAAATCCGGCATAGGAATTGTCATAGCAGGTGCAGGGAAAGCTGCGCATCTTCCAGGAGTCATAGCTTCATATACTGAACGTCCGGTAATAGGTGTACCGATAAAGACTTCCGACCTTGGCGGAATGGATTCACTTCTTTCCATAGTACAGATGCCTTCAGGAGTGCCTGTAGCATGTGTAGCAATAAATGGTGCAAAGAATGCGGCACTTCTGGCAATTGAGATCATTGCACTTTCTGATGAAGGTATGGCGGAAAAAATAAAAAAATTCAAGTATGATATGGAATATTAAAAAATATTAAATTTCAATTTTAGCAGTTATTTTATTGTCCAACAAGTCCAGATCCAGTTTTAGGACAGGCTCCTAGATCTTTAAGGGTTAATATTTTTATTAAGCCATTTATGGATATATACGGCCAAGATTGGAAATATAGGATAGATGTGAGGTGTGGTTGTTTTGAGTGATAATGGCACAAAAATAAAAGTAAAAGATTATGGTTTCTATTATGGGGCCAATAAAGTTCTCGGCGGTATTTCAATGGATATACCAAAAAATACTATTACAGCACTGATCGGTCCATCAGGATGCGGAAAATCAACATTCCTGAGGACTTTTAACAGGATGAACGACCTTCTTCCCAATACAAAAATGGAAGGAGATATATTAATAGATGAAAAAGACATATACAAAGACACAATAGATGTAGTTGAGCTCCGAAAGAAAATAGGAATGGTCTTTCAAAGACCTAATCCATTTCCAAAGACAATCTATGAAAATGTTGCCTATGGGCCAAAACTTCACAGAAAACATTCAAAGCAAGAGCTGGATGAGATCATTGAGACAAGCCTTATAAAAGCTGCCCTGTGGGATGAAGTAAAGAATAAATTAAATACAAGCGCACTGGACCTCTCAGGGGGCCAGCAGCAGAGATTATGCATAGCAAGGGTCCTGGCTGTAGACTCGGAAATAATCCTGATGGATGAACCTGCGTCAGCACTTGATCCGATCTCGACTCAGAAGATCGAAGACCTGATAGATGATCTTAAGAAAAATTATACAATAATCATCGTTACACATAATATGCAACAGGCGGCAAGGGTATCCCAGAAGACAGCATTCCTGCTTATGGAAAGTTTCGGAACACCTTCTACACTTATAGAATATGATGATACCAATAAGATATTTACTAATCCCGGGGACAGGCGAACCGAGGATTATATCACGGGTAGATTTGGTTAGGCTCCTGGATCAGGCATATTTATCCATAAGTTACTTTATTTATTTTGACATCTTTATTTTCTTACAATATAATACCTCAATTAAATATTATAACTATTTGATATGAATTTGTTTACGGTAGAAATAAAGTAAGATATTAAGCACTGGGGGCAGTTACCAATGAAAGAATACCGTTTGACCAAAGAAGGACATGGTAAGCTGATCGAGGAAAGAGAAGATCTTGTCAGCAATAAGCGAAAAGAGATAGCCGCGAGATTAAAGGATGCAAAAGATAATGCAGGAGATCTCGCTGAAAATACTGAATATGAATATGCAAAAAATGAACAGGCATTCATCGAGGGCAGAATAGAGCAGATCAATGAGATCCTGAATAATCATGTGATCATTGAAGGAAATAATCATAATGATGCCATCGATATTGGTTCGACAGTAGAGGTTAAGGACCTGGATTCGAATAAGAGGAAGAAATACATGCTTGTAAGTTCAGTTGAGTCCGATCCTGAAAATCATAAGATATCTGATGAATCCCCGACAGGCATGGCGCTTCTGGGCAAGAAAATCGGAGATGAGGTACAGATAAAGACACCTCAAAGTATGATCAAGCTTAAAGTGCTTAAAATAATATAAGTATTTTTGGTAATGGTAATTTTATTTCCTCGCCTTTGAGCTATAATAATTATTATAATGGGGTCTTTGTTTTAAGCTGACAATCCGTTTTTATTAAAAGGTATCTTAAAGGAAATCCACAATATGAATGACAGCGGCTCTAAAAGTAAAAATGAGCAGAACAGATTAACAGATGACAGATATGAATATTTACTGGAGACTGAAGAGCCTCTTGCTGAAACACTTAAAGCAAAGCTTGATAAAGTAAAATCCCTTAAGAGTAAGGGAGTCAGGCTTTATGGTACCAAATTTGAGAAAAATATTGATATTTCTGATTTAAGGGAAAAACATTCAGGACTCTCGGCCGGAGAGAAAGCGGAAGGTAATTTAAGGATAGCCGGACGGATCATGATATTTAGGAGACATGGTAAGGCTACTTTTTGTGATATCAAAGATTCTACCGGGAAAATGCAGCTTTTTCTTAGCCTGAACAGCCTCGGAGAGGAAAAATACAATTTATTCTCCGAACAACTTGATATTGGTGATTGGATAGGAGTAGAGGGCAGCATATTTGTTACAAGGGCAGGTGAGCTTTCACTGGGCGTGAAGAGTTTTGAACTCTTAAGCAAATCCATCAGGATCCTTCCTGAAAAGTGGCACGGACTTAAGGATAAGGAGCTTCGTTATAGACAGAGGTATCTGGATTTTACAGTCAACCCGGATGTTAAGGAAGTATTTATTATCAGGATAAAGGCAATAAATGCATTGCGGCAGTTTCTTAATAGCAGGGGATTTTTAGAAGTAGAGACCCCTATGTTGCAGTCTATACCTGGCGGTGCGGCAGCCCGTCCGTTTATCACACATCATAATGCGCTTGATATTGATCTTTACCTGAGGATCGCTCCGGAACTTTACCTTAAAAGATTGATTATAGGAGGATTTGAAAAAGTATATGAGATAAACCGTAATTTCAGGAATGAAGGAATATCTTATAAGCATAATCCCGAATTTACCATGGTCGAGTTTTATCAGGCTTTTTGCGACTATAATGACCTGATGGAGCTGACTGAGGAACTAATAAAATATATTGCAGTAGAATCTACTGGCAAGTTAGATTTTAAATACAGGGGAGAAGATATAGATCTCGAACCCGGATGGCAAAAGTTTACCATGCTGGAATCAATAGAATATTATGGGAAGATAAAAATAGATTTTTCAACAAAAACTGCTGAGTTGGAAAAAATATGTAAAGATCTTGATATCGAAGTCAGTAAAGAGTGGGGTACCGGAAAGATAATAAATGAAGTATTTGAAGCAGTTGTTGAGGCAAAACTCATCCAGCCTACCTTTATAAAGGATTATCCTATAGAGATATCTCCACTGGCAAAGAGACATCCGGATAATGAAAACCTGACTGAAAGATTCGAACTCTTTATAGGGGGAGAAGAAATGGCTAATGCATTTTCAGAGCTTATCGACCCCCGGGACCAGCTGGAAAGATTTAAAAACCAGGCAAAAAGCAGTGATGAAGAGGAAAGGATAACGGGAAAAATAGATATCGATTTTCTCAAAGCCCTTGAATACGGGATGCCGCCAACAGGCGGGGAAGGCATAGGCATAGACAGGCTTATTATGCTCCTGACTGGAAGCGACTCTATTAGGGATGTGATATTGTTCCCGCTTCTTAGACCTTAAATACTAAGTAAAATAAGTACCATTAGATGGTGATGCTAAATGATATGTGATTTTTGTAAAAAGAATATAGCTACGATCCACTTGATAAGGGTTCAGAATGATAATGTTGAAAAGGTGAATATCTGTGAAGAATGTGCCGGAGATTTTTCCTTTTTTTCAGAGGATGATTTCTATAAGGACCTAACAAAAATCCTTTATAAGATATTTAAAGCCGATGAAGGTCAGCTAAGCAGCATAAGGGAATTAAAAAACCTCAAGAATCTTGAAATAAGAAAGAACCGATCCTGTTCTTTCTGTGGCATGGATCTTAAAAATATAAAAAAACTTGGCAAGATGGGCTGTCCAAACTGTTATAGCGAGTTTAAAAACATATTGCTTCCTATTATTAAAGCCATACATAAAAATATCGAGCACAGGGGGAAGATCCCGGAAAATACTACCGGCCTGATCAAGCTTGAAAAAAATATAAGGGATCTCCGAAACAGATTAAAAAGAGAGATCTTTGTAGAGAACTTCGAAGAGGCTGCCAGAATAAGGGACGAGATAAAGCAATTGGAGAAAAATATTTATGAATGATTCAAGGAACTTTCTTTCAGGAGATGAATCCGAGATCGGAAACCTGGATGGAAACTCCATTATTCTCAGCACGAGAGTGGCCCTTGCCCGAAATCTTGCAAATCATAAGTTTCCCTCTTCCAGTACTCTTGATGAAAGAACCCAGATAATACGAACTGTCCAGGATTGTATGGAAGGTATAGACGGAAGCTTTGAGTTTCATTTTCACCAGCTCTCAAGGCTTACAAGAGTGCAGAGGCAAATGATCCTTGGTGATTACCAGATCGATGAAGAATTTGTATCAAAACTATCAGGCAGGGCGATATTATTATCTCCCCGTCTTTCCTTAAAAGATAGTGCTATTTCCATATTGTTGTGCTGGGATGATCATATAAGGATACAGGTATCGTCTCAGGGTTCATGCATAAAAGAAGGATATGTACTAACTGGAAAAATAGAAAAATTACTCGAATCAAGGCTTTCATTTTCCTTTGATAAGGAATGGGGATACCTTACTGCAAATCCCGCTAATCTTGGCACAGCGCTTGAAGTATCGATAATGGCGCATCTTCCGGCAATTGCAATTAGTCCGGAGATAGCAGATCTTATTAAGAATCTTACAAAAGTAGGTTGCTCTATAAGTGGTTTTTCGGGTATAAATTCCGAGATCATAGGTAATCTATTCAGGATATCAAGTTCGAAGACATTGGGCAAGAGTGAAGAAGAGATAGTTGAAGAAATGCAAGCAATTTGCTTAAATATAATTGAAGAGGAAGAAAGTTCAAGAAAGAAACTGGTTAAAAAGGACCTTCTTGGAGCAAAAGATAATGTATATCGTTCTTATGGCCTTTTAAAATATGCGAAAATATTATCTTTTGATGAGGCCCTGGAGCTCTTATCTATCTTAAGGCTCGGGCTTGATCTGGGAATCGTCGAAAAAACCAGGGACTTTGATTTATTTGAACTTATTAATATAATTAGTGACTCTCATGTAATCTCTAATTTTGAGATAGAGGGACCAGTTTCAGACGATGATATCGATTTAAAGAGAGCGGACCTGATAAGAGAAAAAGTACTGGAGGAATAGATTAAAATATGTTTGAAAGATTTACAGAAAGAGCAAGAAAAGTAGTTGTAAAAGCTCAGGATGAAGCCCGGTTCCTGAAGCAGAATTATATTGGTACTGAGCATATCCTGCTGGGCCTCATTGATGAGAAAGAAGGAATTGCTGCAAAAGTATTTCAGGAGCTTGATATAGCATTTGATAGTATAAGAGCTGCAATAAAAGATGTAGTCACGGAAGGAAGCTCTGAGTCATATGAACATATACCTTTTACCCCCAGGGCAAAAAAGGTCCTTGAGCTTTCCCTCAGGGAGGCCCTGCAGATGGGACATAATTATATTGGCACAGAACATATATTGCTGGGGCTACTACGTGAAGGGGAAGGTGTGGCGGCAAGGGTGCTGAATAGTCTTGGGATTACTCTTAGCAATGTAAAAGAAAAGGTAAAGGAGATCCTGAACAGGCAGTCACTTTATGCTGATTCTGATTTAAAGACCAGCCAGGACAGCAGCATGCCGAAAAGGACGCTAAAGATGTTAAACCAGTTTGGCAGGGAGCTTACACAGTTAGCAAAAGATGGAAAGCTCGACCCTGTCATCGGCAGGAAAAAGGAAATCGACAGGATAATACAGATCCTTTCAAGGAGGACTAAAAATAATCCAATACTTATCGGTGAATCCGGTGTAGGGAAAACTGCCATCGTAGAGGGAATTGCTCAATATATTATAACAAATAAGATACCATCCAATCTTTCGGGTAAAAGGATATTCACACTCGACCTGGGTGCGCTTATCGCAGGTTCCAGGTACAGGGGAGACTTTGAGGAAAGACTTAAGAAGGTACTCGCTGAGATTAAAGATAGTGGAAATATTATTTTATTTATAGATGAAGTCCATACGCTTGTAGGGGCAGGGGCCGCTGAAGGTGCCATAGATGCAGCCAGTATTTTAAAACCCATGCTTGCAAGAGGCGAGATACAGACAATAGGTGCTACGACTATTACAGAATACCGTAAATATGTTGAAAAAGACAAAGCCCTGGAGCGAAGGTTCCAACCTATCTTTGTTGAGGAACCTTCTGTATTTGAGACTATCGAAATACTAAAAGGGCTCAAAACAAGATATGAGACATTCCATAGCTTGACAATAACTGATGAGGCAATAAATTCAGCTGCAAAATTGTCCCAACGCTATATCAGCGACAGGTTTCTTCCTGATAAAGCTATTGACCTGATCGATGAGGCAAGCTCAAGGGTAAGGGTGCGTACACTTATGACTCCCCCTGACCTTAAAGAATTGGAAGCAAGCATCACAAGCATTGTGGAGCAGAAACAACAGGCGATAAAGGATCAGGATTTTGAAAAAGCTGCTCAATTGCGTGACAAGGAAAAGCAGCTCTTAAAGGAAAAGAAGGAAATAGAAGAGCAAAAAAGCCGTTCAAAAAAGACAAATAAAGAAATCGTTGACGAAAATGACATAGCCGAGGTCCTTTCAAACTGGACCGGTGTTCCAGTCTATAAGCTTACTTCTACAGAATCATCAAAGCTTATGAATATGGAAGATGACCTCCACAAGAGGGTTATAGGTCAGGATCAGGCGATAAAGACAGTATCCAAAGCTATCAGGAGATCGCGTTCAGGACTGAAGGATCCCAAAAGACCGATTGGTTCATTCATGTTCCTGGGACCTTCCGGTGTAGGAAAGACAGAGCTTGCAAAGACCATTGCGGAATTTCTTTTTGAGAAGGAAGAAACGCTCATACAGGTGGATATGTCTGAATATATGGAAAAACATTCTGTTTCCAAGCTTGTAGGTTCACCCCCTGGATATGTAGGTTATGATGAAGGTGGTCAGCTGACCGAGATGGTAAGAAGGAAACCTTATAGCGTGATACTGCTTGATGAGATCGAAAAGGCCCATCCCGATGTATTTAATATTCTTCTACAAATATTTGAAGACGGGCACCTTACTGATTCACAGGGTAAAAGAGTCGATTTTAAAAATACTGTAATAATCATGACTTCAAATCTCGGAGCAAGGGAGATACAGAAGAATAATCCTATGGGATTTAAGAAGATAGACACTGAGGATCTCTCATATGACGGGATAAAGGAAAAAGTCATGAGTGAGTTAAAAAGGGCATTCAGGCCAGAATTTTTAAACCGCATAGACGAAGTCATCGTATTTCATAAACTCACAGAGAAACAAGTCTTTAATATAATGGACCTTATGATGGCCAGGCTTGGACAGGCACTTGAGCTACAGGGGATCATGATCGATATTAAAAAGAGCGCGAAAGATCTGCTTCTTAAAAAAGGTTATGATTCTGCGATGGGTGCAAGACCAATGAGAAGGGCCATACAGAGTCTTATTGAGGATCCAATATCTGAGAAGATCATTGCAGGTGAGGTAAAATCAGGGCAAGAATTAGTCGTAAAATCAAAAGACGGCAAAATACAATTCGAAATTAAGAAACTTAGTAGCTCCGGCAGCGTCTTAAAAGTATAGTTTTTAGGATATGTTACTTAACAGTTTATAAATAAAATTGTTATAATAAGTATAATATTGGATGATTTACTTTTAAGACTATGAATAATAAGAATCAAGAAGGACTATTGCTGGAGAGCCTCCGTAAGATCGCTCCCGGTACTGAACTCGGTTTGGGTATGGAATATATCCTGCAGGGGAAAACCGGCGGGTTGATCGTAATAGGCGATTCGGAAGAAGTACTGAAGCTGGTAAATGGCGGGTTTTATATTGGCTGCGGTTTTTCACCCACAAAATTCTACGAACTTGCCAAGATGGACGGCGCCATCATACTAAGTTCTGACGGCAGAAGGATACTGTATGCGAATACCCATCTTTTTCCAAATCCCGAGATAAAGACAACCGAGACTGGTACAAGGCACAGGACTGCTGAAAGGGTTGCAAAGCAAACAAACACTCTTGTCATTTCTATTTCCCAGAAGAGAGATGTTATTACAGTCTATAAGGGTAATATCAGGTATATGCTGGAGGAACCAAGAGTGGTCCTGGCAAAAGCCAACCAGGCACTTCAGACGCTGGAAAAATATAAGGAAGGGCTTGATGGCCTTACTTTCAATCTAACCGTAAGAGAACTCGAAGATCTCGTCACATTATTTGATGTATGCAGTGTACTTCAGAGGTCAAGCATAGTCCAGAAGACAGAAAAGGAAGTCAAAAAATATATTTATGAACTCGGTGATGATGGAAGGCTTCTAAGCATGCAGACTGAAGAGCTGATGGCTAATGTCGCCAATGATTCTATAAATATTGTGACCGACTATAATCATCCTGATAATAAATCAGAACCCTCCCAGATCATGGAGAAAGTCAATACCCTTTCGGCAGACGAACTTCTTGATCTCAATAGGATAGCTCATATTCTGGGTTATAAGACAGTTGGAAACCTTAAGGAGTCAACCCTTCAACCCAGGGGTGTCCGCATACTTTCTGATGTCCGCAGGCTGCCTCAATCCATAATAATCAATTTAATAGATAAATTTGGTAATTTGAAAAGTATACTTGATGCAAGCATTGATGAATTATCTGAAGTGGCTGGTATGGGGAAAATAAGAGCTAACTCACTTTATGACCGGTTAAAGAAATATTCTGAGTATTATCTCTATAATGAACCTTATAATAGGGGAGGAATATCACCCAAGATCAAAGTATAAACAGTAGGAACCCTAAAGTATCTAAAGTGTGCCGGGTCATAGCCTCTGCTATTACAGCGGTCTTGAAAGTTAGAAAAATATGAATGTAGCGATTATTACAGCAGCAGGTAAGGGCACCAGATTAAAAAGCAATATCAGTAAACAGTTTTTAAATATATACAATAAACCTATTCTGGCTCATACCCTGTCTATTTTTGAGAAGACACCGAAGATTGATGCTATCTATGTATCAGTTCCTAAGGACTATCTGGATTCATGCAGGAAAGATATTGTAGAGAAGTATAAATTTTCTAAAGTCAGAGAACTAGTGATCGGTGGAAGCCACAGACAGGCATCTGTCTTTAATGCTATTTCAAGTATTCCGGAAGACACAAATATTGTCCTTATCCATGATGGTGTCAGGCCCCTTGTAACTCCTGAGGAGATCAATGCGACAATAAGGAGGCTTATAAATGACAATAAGAAGGATCCGGAAGTAAAAGGAGTCATTCTTGCTGCACCTGCAAAAGAGACGATAAAGAAAATAATCGGCCAGACTATTGACTCGACTATTCCAAGGGATACTGTCTGGCATGCCCAGACTCCGCAGACTTTCTTTTACAGGGAGATAATAGAGGCACACCGTAAAGCAGCAGAAGAGGATTATATTGGAACTGATGATGCGAGTCTTATTGAAAGAATGGGCTGGAAAGTAAATGTAGTCAGGGGAAGGCATGAGAATATAAAGATAACCACTCCAATAGACCTTTTTCTTGCAGAGTTTTTTATAAATAAAAATGGGAAACCTTAAAGAAAGTGTTTAACAAATGAGAATCGGAACCGGATTTGACGTACATGCATTTTCGCCGAAAAGAAAGCTTATCCTTGGTGGTGTTGAAATAAAACACGAAAAGGGACTTGAGGGTCACTCAGATGCAGATGTACTCGTCCATGCAGTTATGGATGCAATACTCGGTGCCTGTGGGCTGGGTGATATCGGTATCCATTTTCCGGACAGTGATATGAAATATAAGGATATATCAAGCCTTGCCCTTCTTGGGGAGGTCAGGGAAAAGATGGAAGCAAAAGGTTTTGAGATTGAAAATATTGATACCGTACTTATCCTCCAGGAACCAAAAGTCTTTAAATATTTTGGAAAGATGAAGACAAACATCGCAATTACCCTCAAGATCGATACCGACAGAATAAATTTAAAAGCTACTACAACAGAGCACCTCGGTTTCTGCGGCAGGGAAGAAGGTGTCGCCGCCCAGAGTGTTGTTCTTCTGAAATAAAGCTTATTTACATGATTCAGTTGTCACACATACAACGCTCCTTGTCTTTCATTTGACATTTAATGATTGACCACAGATGTGGTTTGGTAACATAGCGTTTTAGAATAGGAAATGAAAAATAACATTATAAACTATCTTGAAGATGTATTAATTAATTGATATAGTATTACTATTGAAAAAAAGTAAGGAAATATATTATGAGTATTACAACAATAACAAAAAAAGGCCAAATTACTATTCCAAAGTCAATAAGGGATAAATTAGCTATTAAGGACAATGATAAGCTTTCTGTTAAATTGGTTGGGAATAAAGCTATTATTGAAAAAATTCCTTTTTTACTTGAGCTTGAAAGCTCGATAAAAACTACCAAAGGTAGGAAGGAATTGGATTGGAAGGAAATAGAGAGGAAAACTCATGAAGCCCGGGCTAAAAAAGCCGTAAAGGGAAAGGGTTGATATGAAGGAAAGAATATACGCTGATACTAATATTTTTATTCGCTTTTTTGCTGATGATATGCCTGAACAGACTGAGATTTCAAAAAAAATCTTAAAAGGTTTATTGGAAGATAAATATGAATTATATCTTTGTGATTTAGTTTTTGCTGAAATCGTCTATGTACTCGAGAGTTATTATAAGCTTGATAAGAAAGATATCCTGGATAAAATGTTTGCAATACTAAAATTTAAGAATCTAGTAGTTGAAAATAAATCAATAATTATTGAGGCTTTAGAAATATATAATGAGAAAAACATTGATTTTACTGATGCTTATATGGCCTGTCATGCCAGAAAGGCCGGCTGCAATAAAATATTTTCATTTGATAAAGATTTTACCAGGATCAATTTTTTGAAAATATTATAAGTGATAATATCAATTTCAATTCTTAAGATAAAAAACTGTATACAAAGACTTGAGCAAACATTAAAATATTTGGATAATGATTAAA
>JALHTA010000114.1 GCA_022865545.1 Actinomycetota bacterium
AGAACCGAAATATAGTGATATATTAAAAGTTTACTTTATGGATTGTAAAAAATAAGTGGCAAAGAAAATTAGAAATATTTCCTGATAACGCCGATCACCTTACCGAGTATTTTTACATCACTGACGATAATCGGTTCCATATAGTCATTTTCAGGCATTAATTTTACTTCAGTCTTACCCTTAAAAAATCTCTTTACAGTAGCTTCTTCTTCAAGGAGTGCAACTATTATTTCACCATTAATAGCTGTTTCCTGTTTACGTACCACCACAAGATCCCTGTCCATTATACCTGCATTTACCATGCTGTCGCCTCTAACATTAAGCATAAAAACTTCATTCTGGCCTTTAACAAAATCGGGAGTAAGGGGAAAATAATCTTCTATATTTTCCTCAGCCAAAATCGGTTTTCCAGCAGCTATATTTCCGAGTACCGGAACAAAAACCAGATTATTTTTAGACAAGTCTAATTCAGGCTCTTGATTTTGAGTGGATAAAACAGATAGTGCCCTTGGCTTTGAAGAATCTCTTTTTAAAAAACCAAGTGCTTCAAGTTTTTTTAAATGGGAATGCACACTTGCAGAAGAACTGAGATTGACTGCTTTTGCAATCTCCCTTACAGATGGGGGATATCCTTCATCTTTAATTTTTTTATTAATAAATTCCAGTATCTTTTCCTGCCTGGAACTTATTTTTTTATTATTTATTTTCATATTAATAATTTTTAGATATTATAACAAAAAAGCGAACCCATGGCAAACATAAGTTCGCTTTTTAGAATAATTAATTATTCAGCTTTTTTTATCCAGGGCATCATCTTTCTTAATTTCTTCCCAACGATTTCGATAGGATGATTTAATTCCTTACTCTTTGTAGCATTATAGACGGGCCTGTTAGCCTTATTTTCAAGTATCCAATCCCTTGCAAAGCTACCATTTTGGATATCTTCAAGGATCTTCTTCATGGCTTTTCTTGTATCATCTGTGATGACCTTTTTCCCGATCATTATATCGCCATATTCTGCGGTGTCACTTATGGAATGCCTCATCCATGCAATACCGCCTTCATATATCAGGTCAACGATAAGTTTTAATTCATGCAATACTTCAAAATAAGCGATCTCTGGCTGGTACCCGGCATCCACAAGGGTATCAAAACCCGCCCTGATCAATTCTGAAGTTCCTCCGCAGAGAACAGCTTGTTCACCAAAAAGGTCTGTTTCTGTTTCTTCTTTAAAAGTAGTTGTAATAATACCGACTCTTCCCGCACCAATTCCTTTGGCATATGCGAGTGCATAATCTTTTGCTTTTCCCGAAGTATCCTGGTATACAGCTATAATAGCAGGAACTCCGCTATCTTGTGTATACATCCTTCTTACAATATGTCCCGGACCCTTTGGTGCGATCATTATTACGTCAATATCATCTTTTGGAACGATCTGATTGAAATGAATATTGAAGCCATGGGAAAAACAAAGTATATTTCCTTTTTCCAGATTGGGTTCAATATATTTTTCATAGATTCCAGCCTGCAGCTCATCCGGGACCAGTACCATGATCACATCACCAGCTTTAGAAGCTTTATCTGCGGTCATAACCTCAAAACCTTTTTCTTCCGCCTTTTTCCAAGCAGCGCTATCAGGTACTTCTGCTACTATTACGTCCAGTCCGCTTTCCTTAAGATTCTGCGACTGGGCATGTCCCTGGCTGCCATATCCTATTATAGCTATTTTTTTACCTTTCAGGATATCCATATCAATATCTTTGTCATAGAACATCTCTGCCATTTTTCCTCCTTGTATTTGGTTCAAAAAATCCAATATGTAAATATATTGGCATATCTTATATTAAGAATATCCACTATTTTAACAAAATAAACAGAAAAAGTAACAGTAAATTTTAATGGGGGAGATGTTTTAAAATAAAATATTTTCAAAAATTATTTGACACAAACATATGTTCGGTAGTATTATAATACCAAACATATGTTCGTAGTCTAAAAATAGACCAAATATAGTAAATATATTAAATGAAAAAGGGGTAGGGAATGGCAAAGGTAATAGCAATGAACATTAAGAAAGTTTTTTTTATTATCCTTGTGGTAGCAGTAAGTATACTTGTATTTTTTGCTTTTTACAGCAGCAGGGATAAGTTTAGCGGTATAGACACTATGAAGTATATGAAAATCAGCCTGAACAATGTTACAAGTGTTTATGAACTTGCAGAGAAATATTCTGATTCAAAGACAAAAGATAAATTTGTTTTAGAATTAAAGAAGATAAACAAGATATCATCTTCTGATTATATAGACAGAAAAACTGTTTTTATCCCTATATTTAAATCAAACTAAATAGAAATGAGTTTTATATGGTAACGGACCTTGATATTCTAGAAGCGCTCTATGAAGAGCCAAAAAGTATTACTGAGATTAAAAAAGACCTGATCTGTCCTGATTGCGGAGATAATCTGATGAATGGCGGGAATTGTCTTTTTTGTTATTGCGGCTGGAGTAGCTGCGGATAATCAAATCCTGTGATAATATATTTCCTTCAATAGACTGATCTGATTTTTATTATGGAGCTACGGGTGATTATTGATATTTCGCTTCTTTGAAGATATAGTATAAATTGAAAATGAATAAAACATTTGAAATAATTAAAGAATTAGTATCAAAACATGAGGTTAAAATTTCTGCTCACGGGTATGATGAGATGGCGGAAGACGATATTTTTGTAAAAGATATAATTGCAGATATAAATAATGGGGTTGTTGTTGAGAATTATGATAAATATCCGAAGGGCCGGTGTGTTCTTGTATTAGAGAAGGATAGAGATGCTCGTCCAATACATGTGGTTTGGGGCATCCCCAGAGGA
>JALHTA010000115.1 GCA_022865545.1 Actinomycetota bacterium
ACTCTTCTTCCGGAGCAACTTATTCTACCTCTATGGAGATAGTGGAGCCATAGTCAAGATATGATCCGCTTTCCGGATCCTGACCTATGATCAGGCCGGACGCATCTGTACCCGGGAGTATTTCTACAATAAAACCAATATTTTCAAGAATGGTGATCGCTTCTCCTGAATCAAGCCCTATAATATCCGGCACCATGATACCATTGATTACCTTGATTATTACTTCGTCTGCCTTGTCATATATGATCCCGCTTTCAGGAACTTGTGAAAATACTGTGCCCATAGATTCTTCGCTGACTTCGTATATAATGCTTATTTGTTCGAAACCATAGCTTGTAAGCATTTCCAGGGCTTCATCCTCAAGGAAACCTAGAATATCAGGAATAACACTTTCAGGGTTTTCGCCCTTGCTGATATAGATAGTAATAGCAGTCGATTTAGTAATTTTAGAATCTGCAGGAGGTGTTTGCTTGAATATCAGGTCAGCAGGTTGGATATCGCTAAATTCATATACGATCTCATCTATTTCCAGATCCCTGTTTTCAAGAGTTGCTTCGGCGTTTACAAGTTTCTTACCTGTAAGGTCAGGCATATTAAAGGTTCTTTCTCCTTTGCTGACATATAGAATAATGCTCAGTTTTTCTCCACTCAAGGATTCAAGCATGGAACCGGCAGGGGGACTCTGATCAAATATTACCCCCTGATTATATGTATCATTGAATTCATCAACTTCAGTTATCTCAGTAAATAATTCAGCAAATATTTGTTTCGCCTCATCAAGACTTAGACCAGTAACATCAGGTATTTCTACTTTATTATGAATGTCACAAATATCATCAGGTTCCTTATTTTTTAAATATAGCCTCCATCCCAAAACATCTTCAGGACACCAGAAAACAGGAAGCAGGTTTGATTCCGTACACACCTCTATATCTATAAGTTCTTCTGCAGGTTTTATAAAATCACTGATGGGACGGTCCTCCAGCGCAAGAGTCATAAATTCTCTCCATATGTCTGCAGGATAGGTGCCTCCCACTACCACCCTGTCATTTATTGGTTCCATTGGTTCACTGCTTTCAGGATTTCCCATCCATATAACAGTCACAAGTTCAGGTGTATAACCGGCAAACCACGCATCCTTATAGTCGCTTGTGGTACCAGTTTTTCCTGCAGCAGGCCTTCCAATATTTGCACCTCTTCCAGTACCGGAATCTATAACAGACCTTAAGATCCCAGTAATATAATAGGAAACAGATTCTTCAAGGATTCTTTTATTGCTAAGTTCTATATCTGGATCATATTGATAAAGGATATTACCCTCTGCATCAGTTATTTTTAGGATAGAGACTGGCTTATTATAGACACCGCCAGATGCCAGCGTAGAAAAGACCTTGCTTACATCCATAGGAGTAATACCAATTTCAAGACCCCCAAGCGCTATTGCAGGATTATTACCAATATCATATATTTCCATTTCGCTACAAAGCGATTCTACATTTTCAGCGCCTATTTGCATGATCAACTGTGCAAATACTACATTTACAGAATTAGTAGTAGCATCTGCGATAGACATCTTTTCACCGAATTGCTGATTAGCATAATTATTTACGATCCAATCCGGGCCCTCTTCCATATCAATAGTGAGCGGTCCATTTGGATTGAACTCATTACTGGATGAAATATTTTGCCTGACTGATTCCATCAGAACCATAGTCTTAAATACAGAACCAGGCTGTCTTTTACCCTGAGTGGCAATATTGAATTTGCTCTCCTTGTAATCCTTGCCACCGATCAGGGCGTAGATATATCCATTGGATGGATCGGCACAAATAAGTGAATATGAGGGGTCTATTTTTTCAGGGAAGACTGTAGAGATCGCTTCCTGTGCTTTATTTTGAAGATCAAGATCAAGAGTGGTATATATTCTTAGTCCACCCTTAAAGACATCATAGTCATTGAACTTTTGTTCATATAATTGCTGCTTAACAAAATCAATAAAATAAGGCGCTATTCCGCTTGATGACTGTCCGGAAATTACATTATTTCCTGATCCATTTGTCTCTATCGGTTCCGCAAGCGCTCCCAGGTATTCCTTTGAGTCTATAAAACCCTGTTCATACATCTGGGTAATAACATGGTCCCTCCTATACTTGGCACTTTCAATATTATTAAAAGGCGAATATATTTCTGGAGCCTGTACCATGCCTGCAAGCATGGCAGCCTCAGCTATACTTAGATCTGAAGCATTTTTCCCCAAATAGATCTCTGAAGCTTTTTCTATCCCATAGGTGCCGGTGCCGAAATATATCGTATTGAGATACATCTCAATAATCTTGTCCTTTGTATAGTTTCTTTCAAGTTGTATTGCTATAAGAGCTTCGTTTATTTTTCTTCTCCATGTTTTTTCAGGGGAAAAATAGATATTTTTTACAACCTGTTGTGTTATGGTGCTGGCACCCTGTGCAAGTCCACCGGCCCTTATATCAGCAATAGCTGCTCCAATTATCCTTATATAATCTACACCCCTGTGCTCGTAGAAACGCTTATCCTCAATAGCTACAATAGCATCCTTAATATTCTCAGACATTGCGCTAAAGGGTATTATCTCCCTATTTTCTTCAGCATGAAATTCTGTTATGAGTTTCCCGTCAAGGTCATACACCTTTGAAGTCTGTGCTATTTGTGAAGGTGTAAGCTCCTCAAGCGTGGGTAGGGAATTCATATAAATGAAAGCTATTACTGCACCCACACCTATGATTATAATTACAGTTATGGAAATAAAGATTAAAAAGCTTTTAAGACATCCACCTGGACCTTTTTTACTGACGGTCATATAAACTGCTCCATTAAGTATTATTTTAGGAAATAATATATAAAAACCGGATAAATGGCAATGCTGGGCCGGTCATGTTTTAATCTTTGCGATATTATAGTTATAAATAGAGGTACATCTTTAAGCTAAATAGACACGGCACCAGTGCTTGTGTTAATATTTATCTTAATTTTTATTTATATGATCCTAGAAAGCTTAAAAAATGGAAAAGGACCTGAAAAAACAACTGGATATGATAACCCTCGGTACTGAGGATATATTGATCATGGAAGAACTTGAAAAAATACTCAAAGAATCAATAGATAAGAACAAACCCTTAAAAGTGAAGCTGGGACTTGATCCGACTGCACCCGATATACATCTTGGCCACACTGTAGTGCTTAATAAGTTAAGACATTTTCAGGATCTTGGACATCAGGCCATACTTATTATTGGTGACTATACTGCCCGGATAGGCGACCCTTCCGGGAGATCCTCATTAAGGCCAAAACTTTCACCAGAGGTGATCGATAAAAATGCTGAGACTTATATGAAACAGGCATTTAAGATCCTGGATCCTGATAAAACTGAGATGGTTAGAAATTCAAAGTGGCTGCAAATCCTTAAATTTGAAGAGATCCTGGGTCTAACATCAAAATTTACAGTTGCCAGGATGCTCGAAAGAGATGATTTCAAAAAAAGGTTCAAAGCTAATATATCTATTGCTATTATGGAGTTCCTTTATCCTATAATGCAGGCTTATGATTCGGTTGCAATAGAAGCAGACATAGAGCTTGGAGGTACCGATCAGAGGTTTAACCTCCTTATGGGAAGAGAGCTTCAAAAAGATTTTGGCCAGAGACCCCAGATCGCAATAACCATGCCTATTCTTGTCGGAACTGATGGTATCAGCAAGATGAGTAAAAGCCTTGGTAATTATATTGGTGTCGATGAGCACCCCAATGAGGTATTTGGAAAGATAATGTCTGTTCCAGATGAAGTGATGATGGATTACTATGTATTGCTTACAAGGCTTAAGGCTTCAGAGATCAGGAATATTGAATCTGATTTAAAAAGTGAGAAACTCAATCCCTCTATCGCAAAGAGAAGATTGGCAAGAATAATAATAGAATATCTTTATGGCCCTGATGAAGCTAAAAGCTCTGAGGAAAATTTTGATCTTTTGTTTAAGAAAAAACAGATCCCGGATGAGGTAGAAGAATTTCAAATAAGCAGGGAAGAGGCAAAAAAAGGTGACATGTGGATTATAAGTATCCTTGTAGACTCAGGATTGGTAAGTTCTAATGGTGAAGCAAGAAGGATGATGAAGCAGGGGGCGATAAAACTTGATGGTGTCAGGATCGATGATGATTCTATGAAAATCGAACTAAAAGAAATAGATGGAAAAATACTGCAAAAAGGAAAGAGACATTTCAGGAAAATAATTATTAGCAAGTAAAGAGCAGGTTTAAATGGTCAAGCCACGCAAAAATAGAAATGTATTATACCCACCCTCTGGATGCATTATTTTCAAACCGCATGGACCCGGAAGGAAGTTTAATTAAAATGGTTTTTGGTCATAAAAGCTTAAATCCTATTTGATTTTAAGAGGAGA
>JALHTA010000116.1 GCA_022865545.1 Actinomycetota bacterium
ATAGAACGAGAAAAGAGAGGGAGAAAAGCAGACATTAAGAGAGAGTAATGAGTAAGCATTTAACGATAATCATTTTAAAATAAGTGAAGTAATAAATCTAACAGTAAATGAGCCTTCTTTTTATAGGATAGGCTTTTACTGAATAAAGTAATAGAAAGGAAGGCAGATTTTATGGAAAAGATGAAAAGTGCATCGAGTGAAAAGGCTCGTAATATCCTTGTAGTATATTATTCAAGAACGGGGTCTACAAGAAAAGTAGCCGAATATATTACAAAACAGCTTGGTGCGGATATGGAAATGATCATTGATATGAAAAAACGTTCGGGGGCATTTGGTTTTATTACAGGAGCCATAGATGCGCTTAAGAGGAAGGAGACTGAAATAAGTGGAATAAAAAAAGACCCCTCTAAGTATGATCTTATAATTGTCGGAAGCCCTATGTGGGCAGGAAATATGCCTCCGGCAATAAGGACCTATTTAAATAAATACAAGGCCAATATCAAGTCGGTGGCCTTCTTTGCAACCTCAGGCGGTCCAAGCCAGGGGAAGATCTTTGAAAAAGTGAGAAGCTTTCTTGACAGAGAGCTCATTTCCCTTATGGGGATATGTACAAAAGAGCTTAACGATGATTCTATTTTTGAAGCTAAATTATCTTCATTTATTGAAAGTATCACTCAAAAAAAATAGTGAAGGGAATATCCTAAGGTTAGGCTTCGCAAATTCACATTTTATTATTTTTTTTAATATGGCATTTTGTAAATCCGTGGAGCCCAACACGAAGCCATAAATAAAAATATTACCGAATCTTATTAGAACCGAGGTGACTATATGGATATTTTACTTGAACCGGGAGATATATTTCTTACGCGAGGTTGCGGTTTATTAAGTAAAGCAATTCGTTTTTTCACCCGGTCAATAGGTGAAAAAAGAACAAAAGTCAATCACGTTGGCCTGGTTGTTCAAGGGGGCGATACGAAAACTGCCATCGTGGTAGAGGCACTATGGAAGGTAATGCGCCATAAGCTATGGTCTCAATATGGCCCGCCCAGGAAAGATTGTGTAGCTGTCTATCGTGCTTCCAACCTTACAGCAGAAGAAGTCAAAGATATTGTTGCTGAAGCCGAAAAACAAGTTGGCAAGAAATATGGCTTTCTTATGATTGCCGCTCATTTAAAAGACTGGCTATTTTTGGGAATATATCTCTTCAGATGCTTAATTCCCGGTAATAAATACCCAATATGTTCATGGGTTGTAGCGGATGCTTTTGCGAAGGTTGGTAAGGATTTTGGTGTTGAGGTAGGCATGGCAACTCCAGATGATATTTGGGACTTTGTTGTAAAAAACACAGATAAATATAAAGAGATACATCCACTCAAACTGTTGAGTCAGGAATAATATGGATCTAATAGGGACACCTATTTATTTTACCTTATTGTTTAGTGTATACTTTACCTAAAATTTCAGTGTCTTCACATTTAACATAGAATTATACTATAAAGAGTAATAATAAAATATAGGAATAATTGTTTGCATCAGATTATA
>JALHTA010000117.1 GCA_022865545.1 Actinomycetota bacterium
AAAAGTATTACCCTTGCATCTGTAAAGACTATAAATGTTAAACCTATGCTCAGGAGTAAAAAAATAAAAAAGATATTCTTTTCAAACGAGCTTAAGAAAGATCTGAACTTTCTTCTTAATAAATCATTATGAGCTATAAAAGACATTGAGCCTGCCAACATTAATAAACTTAAAATAATTAATTGAAGATTTGTTGCCTGTAAACTATCCGTTATGATAAATCCTCCTGTTGAGATAGATGTAAAAGATAATGAGATTGATTCAAACAGGCTCATCCCAGTGATGTAAAGTAGGATCACCCCCAAAAAAGTATATCCTCCATAGATCATCAGTATATTTTTAGTGCTTTTCACCAGACTTGGCTCTATCTTTTCAAATCCTTGTGCTCGATATAAAGCTGAGGTCGCTTCAATCTGCGGATCTTCTTTTTGACCGTGGAATTTCAATCTGGAGATAATGAATAGGAATAAAGTGATGATGCCAATCCCGCCGATCCACTGGGTTTCTGCACGCCAAAGCAGCAAGCTTCGAGGCAGTCCTTCTAAAGAGCTGTAAAGAGTTAGACCAGTCGTGGTAAAACCTGAAACTGATTCAAAAAAAGCATTAAGAAAATTATAATGAAACGAAGGCAAAAAAGAAATTGCGCTTATCAATGGCAGGATTAAGAATGATAAGCTTACTAAAATCAAAGCATCAGGTAAATTTAACTGGCTTAATGAAAGCGGCGACCTTTCAGGATTGCGTCTTTTTTCTAACCACAGCAGAATAAGACCTAACAATAATGAAATGGCCGCAGTCAATATAAAACTGGTGATAGGCTCACCATAGATCATGGCTGCAATGAGGGGTATAATCCTAAACAATGCTGAAATGATTAAGATATATCCCAAGTAACGTATTAAGATATTCATTTTTTCTCGATAAGCTTCAGGACTTCCATTAGATATTTAGTCTTGACTGTTAAAAGGAGAACATCTTCTTGCTTTAATCTTGTGTCAGCTTCTGGGATGATTATCTGGCTATCTCGAAAGATGGCTGTTATCACCGCATTCTCAATCTCGGCCTTCTTATTGATCAGTTTGCTCTTTTTAGGGATCAAATGTTTAATTATCTGCACATCTCCTTTTCCGAATTGAGCGATTATTTTGGCATCCCCATGAGTCCTTATGACTCTGTTTATATCGCTGGCAATACTTCCTGCTACAGAAACAACTGAATCTACTCCTAATCTTTTAAACAATTCTACATTTTCAGGTTTTCTCACCAACGGAATGACTATGGGAACTTGTTCAGATTTTCCTATTTGAGAGACCATTAAATTGACAGTATCATCTCCAGTAGTAACAACTAAAGCGTCTGCTTTGTTGATCTTCGCTTCTTTTAGAATAGAAATATCTGTTCCATCACCATGGATGATCAAAGCATTAGACTTTTGAGATAACTCTTTAGCAAGTATTTCATCTTTTTCAACAATAGTTATTTCTGCTTCTTTTTCAAAAAGTTTTGCTAAATTCATCCCCGTCTCATCGCCGCCGACAATAATGATATTCATATTAAC
>JALHTA010000118.1 GCA_022865545.1 Actinomycetota bacterium
AATGGGACTCTGTGGTATAAATCTTTTCAGGTCAAGGGGCTCCCTCGTCTTGCTCACATGTTCAGCGCTCACTACTGTTCCCTGTATGACCAGAATATCAAGACCTGCGTCAATAGCAGACCTGTAATACTTTTCAACTTTCTGCGGAGTAAGGGATGCACATACAATATTATTTTTTTCTTTTAACTCAGATATCCTTTTTGCTACAAGTTTTTCTTTTACAGGCTCCATATATATTTTCTGCATCTTTGCAGTAGCTTCATGTGGTTTAAAACCTGCAATTTCTTCCAATAACTTGTCTGCATCATCATACCTTGTCTGGATCCCCTCAAGGTTAAGGACTGCAAGTCCGCCAAGCTTTCTCATCTCTGTCGCAAGACCTACATCCACTACACCATCCATAGCAGAAGCAAGAACAGGCAGCTCAAGCTTAAACTTATCGATCATAGCTGATATGTCTATATCTTCAGGATCCCTTGTCCTCCTTGAAGGTACTATAGCTATCTCATCAAAACCATAAGCTCTTCTTCCGGATTTTCCCTGTCCGATCTCAATTTCCATTTATGCCCCTTCCCCCTTGATTCTTTTCTCTTCACCTCTGACAAGTCTCTTTATATTCTTCCGGTGTGTTATAAAAATAAGTATCGCACAGAAAATACCAGCAACTACTATTGCCAGAGGATATCTTGTAAAATAAAAACAAATAGGTACCGCTACCGCTGCTATAAGCGAACCCAAAGAAACGATCCTTGTAATAGCAAAAACAAGTATCCATACCCCTAGAGCTAAAAACATTGGCAGTATCCGCAACCACGTAGGTTCCGTAATAAAGGGTAAAGAAGAAATACCAACTATTGCTCCAAAAGTAGTGGAAATGGCTTTACCTCCCTTAAATCCAATATATACAGGAAAAACATGCCCCAGAACTACAGCAACTGCTGCTGCCGCAAGCAGTATAAAATCATCAGGATATATAAAATATACCGCAAGTACTGGTAGAAAACCTTTAAGCATGTCTACGATTATAATAAACAGCCCCCACCCGGTCCCAAGAGTCCTGATGACATTGGTGCCACCGACATTTCCACTTCCATATTTTCTAATATCATCACCCTTTTTGATTTTATAGAGTAGATAGGCGGTTGGTATGGAACCAAATAGATAGGCGATTATGACGATTAAAATTTTAATTAGTATAGTCATAGTCATAAATGTTTTTTAAGGTATACAAAATAAAAGTTAAGGCTTAATCAAAATCCAGAGCCTATGCGGATATTAAACCTCGTGAACAGGAATAATAGATGCTGATTATACAGCTTATAAGCTTTTACTTCAATCTAATAATATAGTAAAAAAAATATTACTATAAGTTATGGATTTATTCAATTTGTGAGAGGATAAATATTGTCTTTTTGACACTATTATTATGATTTAAATAGAAATCCTTTTTAAGACACAAGGTATTTCTTTGGGGACAAATAAAGCCGGCCCAATTGAGCCGGCTTTATTTTATATTCAAAATTCTGGCAGAACCTATAACTTAAGGTTCCTGGGCCATTGTATGTCTTACATACCCATTCCGCCCATTCCGCCCATTCCGCCTCCTGGAGGCATTCCGGGCATTCCTTTGTCCTTTTCAGGTTTGTCAGCAATTACTACTTCAGTAGTAAGAAGCAGCGCAGCTATTGAGGCTGCATTCTGCAGCGCACTTCTGGTAACCTTGGCAGGATCGATGATTCCAGCTTCTATCATATTTACATATTTTCCGCTGTAAGCATCAAGACCTTCACCCTTCTTAAGGGATTTGACTTTTTCTACGACTACTGAACCTTCAAGGCCAGCATTTTCAGATATCTGTCGCAGAGGTTCTTCAAGAGCCTTAGCTACTATAGCGGCACCTGTTTTGACGTCGCCTTCAAGATTATCAAGCTTGATC
>JALHTA010000119.1 GCA_022865545.1 Actinomycetota bacterium
CTATGGCTCCACTATCTCCATAGAGGTAGAATAAGTTGCTCCGGAAGAAGAGTAAGATGGCGGCTAGTGAAATTAAAAGCTGATCTGGCAGATAAGCTTAGTTCCGGCCCGGATCAATCCACCCCCCTGAACAGATGGCCCCGTGAATAATCCTTAAATGATTTTATATTTTCCAGTTGGTTTACATATTCACTGTATTTTTCTTTTCCTTTTTCAGAAAGGATAGAGACTGCTTTATGATAAGAATCAGCTATTTTTAATAATTCGTCCGTTTCTGTGAATTTCCCATCAATTATTATATTGCTTATTCCTGAGTCCACCACCCTGTCCAGGTCAAAGATCGTACAAATCCTTTTTGAATTATATATTATGGTATTTGAGGAATCATCGGAATCCATAAGGAATTTATATCCTTTTTGATCCTCAATACAGGCATTGATACCAGCTTTCTTAAGATTCTTATGATAATTTGAAATATCGTATCTTGCAGTCATCACTTTATAGTAGCCATGACCAAATATCGAAAAGAGGAAACTTTTCTGATCTTTATGTAAGCTATTGAAATTCTTTATAATTCTCTCTATTTCTGAAGTGTTTAGTTCCGGAGAAAACTCCAGACCTGAAAAATCTATTTTTTTATTATCCATAAGATTATTAAAGAATTCCATTGAAAGTATATTGGAAATATTAAAACTGCTCCCAAGGAAAATTTTTGGTGTTTTCCCATTAAAATTGATCTTTCTAAATATTTCAAGGATACCGCTATTTAATACCCTGAAGGACCTGACATCTTTTTTAAGAAGTTTTTTAATCTCTTCCGAAATATCATCAAATTCCCTGTCGTATATTATATTGGGAGTATCTATTATAATATTTTTCCCTGTTTCTCTTGTATATGATCCAGTATCGAATGAATTTTTAATGATCTCGCCATCAAGGTTCGGTCCGGGGCAGCAGCAAACAATATTGAACAATCCCGTATTAAGGACATTTATCAACTGGTCATGATTGTATACATTTATAGTGATCGAAGTTTTTCTGACTGCAAGTTTACTGGATCTGCCTGCATCATTTATTTTATGATACGGACCACCTTCAGCCTTAAAAAATTTTTCAAGATAGTCCTCAATTTTATCACTTTTAAGAACATTGTTCTGTTTATTAGGTACACCGGCTTTTAGATCTTCCGAATAGGTTTTAGCACTTTTGAAAGTTGTCTTCGCTTCTTCATCAAGTTTGCTGTCAAAAGCTTTGAACACCCTGTCTTTTAAGGAAAAGTCTTTTCCTCCCGGGGTATTTATACTGTAGTGATATCTATCCCTGTCTTTAGCTATAAGATCTATAGCGTCAATATTTATTTTTAAATTTCCTTTTTTTGTCCATACTTCCAGTATGTCCCCTCTTCTTATGGGCCACTTGCTCTTTACTTGTATTGATTCTATTTCACTATATCTTTTTTTACTTTTTTTCTTATCACGGTACTCTATTTTAAAGATCCTACCCATAAGATTTCCTATGCTTCCTGATTTTGCAGCTGTGATTATTTCCTGCGGGAAGCATTCATTGAAATAACCACAATCAAGTTTTCGTGAGAAGATCTGTGTCAGTTTATAAATATCATCTTCTCTTATATGGTAATTTTTTGGATCATTATAGTACTGATCAATATATTTTCTGTAGGTCTTTATCACTATAGCTACATATTCAGGGGACTTCATCCTTCCTTCTATTTTTAGGGCCCTCACTCCGGAACGTATTATCTCTGGCAGTATATTTAATGTATATAGATCATTTTTGCTTAAAAGATATGAAGGCGAACCTATAAGATAGTTAAAACCTTCACTATCTTTAGATGCCAGCATGTATTTCATTCTGCAGGGTTGGGTGCATCTTCCCCTATTGCCGCTTCGCCCGCCTACAAAAGAGCTAAAATAGCAGTTTCCGGAATAGCTGTAACATTGTGATCCGTGCCCGAAAACTTCAATATCTATATCAATATTTTCTTTAACTCTTCTGATCTCATCAAGAGTCATCTCCCTTGCCAGGACAACTCGCTTAAATCCAAGCTCTCTTAATAGGCCCAAGGTCTTCTGATTATGTACATTCATCTGGGTGCTTGCATGTACCGGAACTATTCCCTGGTAAAGATCTGAAACCATTTTATATAGTCCAAAATCCTGTATTATTATACCGTCCCTGCAAACCGACAGGTACTTATTAAGAAAATGCAGCACTTCGGGTAATTCATCGTCTTTTAATATGGTGTTCAATGTAAGATATATTTTTGCACTTCTTTTATGTGCGATGGCAACAGCTTTTGTTAACTGTTTAAAATTAAAATTATCTGCATATGCCCTGGCACCAAACTGTTTATACCCTAGATATACAGAATCAGCTCCTGAATTAAGTGCAGCAATAAGCTGTTCCCATCCTCCAGCCGGTGCCACTAATTCTATTTTTTTAATATTTGATGACATTTTTATATAAAGATATTTATTCTTTCTTGCAATACAAGTGCTCCAGCTGGTATTTGATTTTTAAGCATTATGGTATTAACTGGAAATTCTTCTATGCCTGTAAAATCCGGAACCTGCTACTATTTCAATACCGCCTTGCTCCAGTAAGTCGCTATAAATATTCAATCCGATCGAATCACAGGCCATATGTCCACAAATAATAGCATTCAATTTATTTTTCTTTATAGCTTTAATATTATCAAGGCTGTAGTGCATGGCGATAAGAGTATTTATTCCAGCTTTTTTTAAGCTTTTGAATATATCTGAATCCGGGTCCACTCCTCCTGTCATATCGACCATTATTTTTCCCAGGGGACTATCAATATTTATTTTTTTTACAATGAAAGGTATGTCCCCGGAAGCTGAAGTCTTAATGCATTCGGGTATTGATTCTATTTTCTTAAAAGCATCTCCTAAAGTACTGAATGAGTTCTTATTAAATATTTTTTCAAAAAAATTCTGTACCACATTATCTATAGCTGTATGAATACACATAACTGGTATTTCAAGTAATTTTGAGGCACTTTCAACTGCAAGAAAATTCCGGGATCGGAGCTCTATATTTTCCTCTTCTATCATCCTCTCTATTATCCCATCTGCAATCTTTTGGTTGACTCCATATCTTTCCCAATTATATTTCTGTATATCTACAACATCTGTCAATCTATATGCGCCCGAACCCATGGGATGATGTGATATTATTCCATCGATTCCTGCACCTTTATCATTTAATTCCCTGACAAGCAGAAGTTCGCTTACCTCTACATCGATAGCTGTATAGACTTTCTTTATTTCCAGGCCAGGATCGCCATTAATAATGGTGCAATCATTATAGTCTCCATCATACTTCCCGGAATCCTGATAATTCCTTATATCACATTCTTGGCCAAGCTTTATGCCTGTATTGAATATGTCTTGCCATTTCACTTATGTATTTCCTTAATTTATATATTTATAATTGGATCAAGATACTTTTAAAAAACTTATATATTATTATCCTTAAATTATTTTATCAGCAGCTGAGCCTATGACTGAATCAAGACTGACAGTCCTTATCCTTAGACCTTCAAGTAATGATTTAAGTTCTTTGATCCTGGATTTTGCAATGCTCATCTTTTCTGAAACTTTATTAAGGGAAGTACCACAATTTACATCTTTTGCATTAAGGCAAGCTTCCATCTCTATCTTTTTAAAGATATCATCCTCAAAAAGACCGGAAAATTTCTTCAACCGGGCAATTGAAAGATCTGGTATTGTTTTACCACTTTCAATACAGTATTTTACAATATTTCCTATAATGTGATGTGCGTTCCTGAAAGTCTCTCCTTTCCTTACAAGGTAATCAGCCATGTCTGTAGCCTCCAGGAATCCTAATTTTAATTTTTCAGTTATAACAGATTCATTGAATTTGATTTTTAGAAGTAACTTGCCAAAAATATTAACACTTCCAATAGTGTCTTCAATTGCACTGAAAAGTATTTTTTTATCCTCCTGCAGGTCCCTATTATAAGTTGAAGGAAGACCTTTTAGAAGAACAAGGATCTGGACAAGATTTCCTATCACAAGAGAACTTTTACCTCTTATCAGCTCAAGAAGATCAGGATTTTTCTTTTGAGGCATTATACTGCTTCCGGTACAGTAGGTTTCTTCTATTTCTATATACGAAAACTCATCAGAATTGTAGATTATCAGGTCTTCACAAAACCTCGAAAGATGCATCATTATCATGCTGCAACTATAGACCAGGTCGATAATAAAGTCCCTGCTGCCGACTATGTCCATACTATTTGTCCCAAGGTTTTTAAATCTCAATATATCAGCTATAATCCTGCACTCTATTTTGTAACCGCTGCCGGCACATGCTGCTGCTCCGAGCGGCATATAGTCGCAATTTTCAAAATCCTGTCCCAGCCTTTGGAAATCCCTGTAAAACTTGTCAAAATATGAGAGCAAGTAATGTGAAAGTGAAACAGGCTGAGCCTTTTGCAGATGTGTATAAGCAGGAAATACCACTCCGGTATTTTTCTCTGATAACTCTAGAATGCTTTCAAGAATACCTACTATACCAGATTCAAGACTTATTATGATATCCTTGCAAAATAGTCTTTCATCAAGTACTACCTGGTCATTCCTGCTCCTTCCGGTATGTATTTTTAAAGCAGGATCCCCTATAAGAGAGTAGAGCTCATTCTCTACCAGGCTGTGTATGTCTTCATATTGATCAATTGATATGCTTTCATTTTCAATTTTTTGTTTTATCTCTAGCAATCCGACAAGTATTTTTTTTAATTCTGCATCACTTATTATACCGATCTTTTTTAGTCCTATTACATGGGCTGCGGTACCTGCAAGGTCATGGAGATACAGACTTTTATCTATATCTATAGAATAGGTAAAGTCTTCCACTGCCTTATCAGTATCTTTCTGAATCCTTCCTTTCCAGAGCTTATTCATTTATTCTTCCTTTTCTTCCCAATATTTCATAAGGGTACCCAAATAGTTTTATAAAACTTTCCGAATGCTTTGGGTCGAACTGATCCGTACGGTCATATGTCGCAAGTTTCAGATCATAGAGGGAATAATCTGATTTTCTTCCTACGACCTTAAAACTTTTATGGTCATATCTTATCCTTATTTTCCCTGTCACATACTTTTGACTTTCTTCAATAAAAGCAAGTAAGCTGTCTTTTAATGGAGTAAACCATAATCCATAATATACGAGTTCTGCTATTTTTTCCTCTATCAGATATTTGTAATGGACCAGTTCCCTGTCCAGCACGAGAGCTTCCAATTGCCTGTGAGCCTCAATAAGTACTTCTGCAGCAGGAGACTCGTATATCTCCCTTGATTTAATACCCACAAGCCTGTTTTCGACCATATCTATTCTACCGATCCCATAAGCACCGGCATCACTATTTAGTTTACTGATCAGTTCCAGGCCTGTCATCTTTTTTCCATCCAGGGCAATGGGTATTCCTTTTTCAAAGTCGATCTCCACATATCCTGATTCGCTACAGTCCTTCTTTATACTGGTCCACTTATAAATATCTTCTGGTGGTTCATTCCATGGGTCTTCCAAAACACCGCATTCTATGCTTCTCCCCCAGAAATTTTCATCAATACTATAAGGGCTTTTTTTTGTAACAGTAATCTTAATATTATTTTTTTCTGCATATTCAATAGCATCCTCGCGTGATAGATTCCATTCTCTTTGTGGTGCTATGATCTTAAGCTCGGGAGCAAGGCTCCTTATACCTACATCGAACCTGACCTGGTCATTCCCCTTTCCCGTACACCCGTGAGCAACCGCTTTTGCTTTCTTTGACCTTGCGACTTCGACCAGTTTTTTTACTATCAGGGGCCTTGCAAGTGCAGTAGCAAGCGGATATGTTTTTTCATATTTCATATTTGATTTAATTGAGGGATAAATAAAATCTTGTATAAAATCATCTTTCCCGTCTACGATTATAGCTTCACAGGCTCCCGTATCAAGAGCCCTCTGATATGCTTCTTCAAGATCATCAGGTTGTCCGCAATCGATCAGTGCAGCAATTACATCCATCTTATAATTTTCTTTTATCCAGCTTATTGAGATAGAAGTATCGAGACCTCCAGAATAAGCCAAAACTACTTTATCAGTCATCTTTTAAAATTTCCTTTCAAACATTTGCATAATAAAAATAATATTATTCTTAATATCAATATTGTTTCATAAATTTTTGCATTTTTTCTGCATTATCCACATTATCCGTAACACATATTATAGTATCATCCCCGGCTACTGTCCCCAGTATCTCTACGAAGTTCATCCCATCCAGGACTGCAGCAGTTCCCTGAGCTTCTCCCGGATATGTCCTTATGACCAGTATGTTCTGGGCCATTGATACAGATAAGACACTTTCCTTGAATTTTGAACTGAATTTTTCATAATTAAACATGTTTTCCTTGTAAAACCTGCTATCCAGCGAATAATACTCTTGCTGCTTGTGATTTCTCACTTTTGTCAATCTTAATTCTGCGAGATCCCTGGAAATAGTAGACTGGGTAACTGAAAATCCCCTGTCTTCCAGTTCTTTTACAAGTTCTTCCTGACAAGATATTTTCTTGCTATTAATTATTTCTTTTATTGTTTTAAGTCTTTCCCGTCTGCTCATAAAATGCTCCTGAAAATATAGTTCAGCTTTCAAAAATATATGCCAGCAATGCTTTTTGTGCGTATAATCTGTTCTCTGCCTGTTTTAAGACTATAGAATTTGAACCATCCAGTACTTCAGCTGTTATTTCTTCACCTCTGTGGGCCGGAAGACAATGCATTATAATGACATCTTTAGCTGCATGGCTCAGTAGTTCCCTATTAAGCTGATAGCTGGAAAGTTTTTTAACTTTCTGATCACTTTCAGCATCACCCATGCTTATCCAGACATCGGTATATACAATATCTGCATCTTCTGCTGCCTTAACCGGATCACTGACTATGGACACATTAGAACCTTTAATACTTTCTATATACTTCATTATTTCCTGTCCGGGCTTATATTCCGATGGGCTGCTTATCGTTATTTTGATACCCAGTTTTGACAGGCCCACCATAAGGCTATTTGTTACATTATTACTGTCTCCCATATAAGTGATCTTTGGCCCTGGCGATAGTAACCCGGCTTCCTTGATCGTGAATAGATCAGAAAGGACCTGGCAGGGATGATACATATCAGTAAGTCCATTTATTACAGGTATACTGCCCTCTTCCGCAAAGATTTCTACAGTTCTATGGCTGAATGTCCTTATTACTACCGCATCAAGATAAAGTGAAAATATTTTTGCAGTGTCAGCATGAGTCTCACCCCTTGAAAGCTGGAGATTTTTTGCATCAAGATAGATCGCATTACCACCCATCTGGCTTATTCCGGCTTCAAAAGAAAGTCTCGTACGCGTAGAATGCTTATCAAATAGTAGCGCAATATTCTTTCCTTCAAGGACTTTGCTGTATTTTAACGGATCACTCTTCACATCCCCTGCAATATCCAGCAGGTAGCTAATGGTCTTAGAGTCATAGTCCTTTAAAGTAAGAAAGTCTTTTTTATTTTTTTTACTCATTTTAGATATCCTTGATCTTATGGTCCAACCATTTTAATAATCTATCTATATGGGACTTCTTTATTATAAGCGGCGGGAGAAACCTTAATGTGTGATCCGACACCTTATTGATAACTAATCCGTCTTCAAGCGCTTCAATTACAAGCCTGCCTGCTACTGGTTCGGAAAACTCCAGACCCACCATCAGTCCAGTTCCCCTTACATCACTTATTACTGAATATTTCTTTTTTAGTCTCCCCAATTTAGAAATAAAATAATTTCCAAGTTCCTTTGATTTACGGGAAAGTTCATTATTTAATATATAATCGATAACTGCAAGCCCTGCTGCACAAGACGCTGCATTTCCACCAAATGTAGATCCGTGCACGCCTGGCGTAAAAGACTTACTGACAGCATCAGTCGATATTATTGCACCAATAGGCATACCGCCTCCAAGGCTTTTGGCTAATACCAGTATATCCGGAACTATATCATAATTCTGATACGCAAACATATTTCCTGTTCTCCCAAATCCGGTTTGTACTTCATCAAGTATGAGGAGTATATCTTTTTTAGTGCATATGTTTTTTAAATCCTGCATAAATTCTTTTTCTGCCGGGTATACTCCTCCTTCGCCCTGGACAGGTTCAAGCATAATAGCACAGGTATTTTCATTTATTAATTCATTTACTGAATCAATATTATTAAATTCCGCATACTTAAAACCTTCGAGAAGCGGTTCAAATTTCCTCTGTTTTTTTGGCTGTGCCGTTGCGGACAGGGCACCCATTGTCCTTCCATGAAAAGAACGCCCGAAAGTTATTACATCATATCTTTTATCACCATACTTGTCTGTTGAATATTTTCTTGCAAGTTTTATGGCACCTTCTATTGATTCCGAACCACTGTTTGCAAAAAATACTTTGGATCCAAAATCAGTTAATTTACATAATTTCTCTGCCAGTTCCACCTGGGGTAAATTATAATATACATTTGATGGCTGTATTAATTTTTCAACCTGTTTTTTCACAGCTTTTACAATAAATTTATTGCTATGGCCAACATTAAGACATCCGTAGCCTGCTATAAAATCAATATATTTTTTATTCTCAACATCCCA
>JALHTA010000120.1 GCA_022865545.1 Actinomycetota bacterium
AGATCACTCGAGTACTATATCAGCCTTGAGGGTAAAACCCCCAGGTGGCCGGTAGAATTTTATATGGAGACTGTTTTAAAACATCTTAATGGAATGGGGGATATAGAAAAAACAGAGATTGTAGGTTCTATTAGGAGAAAGAAAGCACTTATCAGTGATATAGACATACTTGTACTCCCCAGGTTTAACCATAAATCTTATGACTTTAAGAGAAGCAGGAAACTGCTGGAGGATATTGGAAAGCTTACGGTCATTAAAGAACTTATATCTATAGACCAGCAAAAAAATGATATAAGTGCAGTATACAGCACGATATATGAGGTAAATATTGAGATAATAATCGCCGGAGCGGTAAGCTGGGCCTGGCAGCTTTTCAAGACAACTGGAAGCAAGATGCATCTTAAAGCTCTTGAAGAATATGCTAAAAAGAATAAATTGCTTCCAGGGGGACTAGAGGAGTGCAGCGGACCTTCAGCTGGTAGTAATGATACAGGACCCTTAATCTATAATGCCAGCTCTGAGAAGGATATATACAGACTTCTGGGCCTAAGATTTATTGTTCCCGAACTCAGGCAGGGAAGGGACGAGATAGAACTTTCCAGACAAGACAGGTTGCCGGATCTTATAGAGACAGGTGATATAAAGGGCGACCTTCATATACATTCGGAGTGGAGTGACGGGCTTATTGATTATAAAGATATGGTAAGGATCGCACAAGAAAAAGGATATGAGTATATTGCAATATCTGACCACTCCATAAGTAATTTTTATGGGAATGGGCTCAGCACAGAAAGACTTGTCCAGAAGATGGGATTCATAAAAAACTTAAGGAAAAAGTTCAAGGATATTAATATTTTAATGGGAGCCGAGATAGATATAAGAAAGGCTGGTAGATTCGATTACCCGCCAGAGATCATAAAAAAGCTTGATATCGCGATAGCTTCATTGCATTCCAGCTTTACCAATTCCAGCATGGAAAATACTTCAAAGGCAGTCAGTGCCCTCGAGGAAGATTATTTTGATTTCCTTGCACATCCCACTGGTTTTGTGTTTGGAAATAGGGCACCGATTTTTATTGATATTGACCGTGTAATTGAGGCCTGCTCCAAACATGGAAAAGCACTGGAAATAAATAGCTATTATATGCGGATGGATCTAAATGAACAAAATGCACGTAAAGCAAAAGATGCCGGGGCAAAACTAGTAATAAATACTGACTCACACCGTCCCGGGAATATGGACATGATAGAATTGGGTATAGATATTGCGCGCAGGGCAGGTCTTGAAGCAGAAGATATAATAAATACATCTTCTCTTGATGAATTGGTTTTATGGAAGAATGGTAGGAATAAGTAAGATCAATCTTTATAATATTTAAACACATTCTCTTTATTAAAATCAGGAATAAACTCATCTTTTCCAGGCCCTAAACTGCTGTGATCCTGGGTCCATCCGCAATCAAGTCCAAGTTTTTGGGCATATTCGACAATCTCCAGATATTCGCCGGCGCCTACCCTTCTGGATAGTTCAGGATAGCTACCTGCCCTGTAAGTAGGATGATACTGGGCCATTATACTTAGATAAACACTAGCGGATAATCTATTTTTTATAAAATCAAGGGTATCTTTTATGCCGCTGATATTTTCAGGAAGTACCAGGAGTCTTATAAGGAGACCTTTTTGGGCTATTCCATTTTTATCGATTTTAAGATCCCCGACCTGCCGATACATCTCGAGTATGCTATCCCTGTTAAACTTTACATAATCTTTTATTCCTGAATACTTTTGTGCCATAGAACTATTGCTATATCTAATATCCGGCATATAGACATCGATTATTCTTTCAAGCATCTTTAGGATCCCCGGATGGTCATAACCTCCAGTATTATAGACAAATGGTAGGTCTAAACCTGATTTTTTTGCAATTGAAAAAGACTCAACTATCTGGGGGACCCATACGGTAGGAGAGACAAGGTTTATATTATGCACCCCTTTTCCCTGAAGCGCTATCATATTATTTGCAAGTCCTCTGGTAGATATTTCTTCACCTTCAGATTCCTGGCTTATCTGATAGTTCTGGCAGTAAACACATCTCATATTACAATTAGAAAAGAAAATAGTTCCAGAACCCCTGCTTCCCGAGATAGGCGGTTCTTCCCCGTGATGGACCATTGAAGTAGAGACCACTGGTTTCACACCGGAATGGCAAAAACCATCTGCCCCGGAGTACCTATCGACGCCACACTTATGCGGACAAAGTGAACAGTTTTTTAGTAGTTTATTTAATTTTTTTACCTTATTATCAAGATCCATGATCTAAGTGAAATGTTACGGCTGCTATAGTCTTAAATCAAGTAAAATTTCATGTTAGTTGTATAAAGTGTTATAATTACTTTATATATTATCCAAAATCTTTACATATAGGAATTTATTGACAAAAGTTTAATTGTTTAAATAAGAAAAAAGTACTTTGCATTATATATATTAGTTATGAATAAAAAGATCAAATTACTTATTCTTGAAAAATCTGAAAAAGAAGTAGAGCCAATTTTAAAGGAGCTTAAAAGTTATGGCTATAGTCCAGAATACAAACTCCTTTGTACTTCCGAAGAGTTTTCCGAGAGTATCAAAAAGGGTTCCTGGGATGCAGTAATAGCCAGTAAGGAACTTAAAAGTCTAAAGGCCGCAGATGCGCTCCAGTTTTTAAAAGGTAAAAACCTGGATATCCCCTTTATTATTGTATCCGGGAGATCCAATGAGGAATCATTGATACCTCTTATCAAATCCGGTGCAAATGATTATGTCCGCAAAGATGATATGTTCATGCTGCCGCAAGTACTGAATAATGAAATTGAAAATGCCAAATTAAGAAAAAAACATAAAAAAGCCCTCGGAAAATTGAAAGAAAGTGAGAGGCGGTTTAGGATCCTGGCAGAAAGCGCTTCTGATATAATCTATATTTACAAATTCAGCCCAAAAAAAGGATATGAGTTTGTAAGTCCTTCGGTAGAAAGTAAACTTGGATATCCTGTAAGTGATTTCTATAATGATCCAAAATTTGGATGTAAGATAATATATGAGGATGACCTCAAAATAATAAATCAAATAGAAACAGGAAAGTTTGAGTTCGGAAGCCCTGTGGAATTTAGATGCATTGACACTGAAGGCCATATCATCTGGTTTGAGGAAGTGGTGACCCCTTTCTATAATAAACGGGGGGACCTGATGGCCATAGAAGGAATAATGAGGGACATCACCGGAAGAAAAGAAGCCGAGGAGCAACTTGAATACCTGTCCTTCCATGATAGTCTCACAAACCTCTATAATAGGGCATATTTTGAAGAAGAGCTTAAGAGACTTGATACGAAAAGGCAGCTTCCCTTGAGCGTTATAATCGCAGACGTCAACGGTCTTAAACTGATAAATGATGCCTTCGGGCATAAAGAAGGAGACAGGCTGCTTAGAAGCTGTGGGGGGGTCTTAAAAAAATGCTGTAGATCAGAGGATATGGTTGCCAGGTGGGGAGGAGACGAGTTTTCAATGCTGCTCCCAAAGACCAATGAGGAAGATGCCACGGTGGTCCTGAACAGGATAAGTAAGACTTGCCATAGGACCAGTGGGAACAAGATACCTCTCTCAATGTCGCTTGGTACCGCTACAAAGATATCCCGGGATGAGGATTTTCAGAGTACAATAAAAAAGGCTGAAGATAGCATGTATCATCACAAGCTGATGGAAACTAAAAGTATTATATCCTCAATTATTAATTCACTCGAACAGACACTCTTTGAAAAAAGCATAAGGACAGAGAAGCATTCCAGGTACTTAAAGGAATTGACGATGAAGATAGGAAAAGCCATTAACCTTCCAGAAGAAAAAATAGATGATCTGAGAGTTCTTACCACTCTACATGATATTGGAAAGATTGCGATCCTTGATAATATACTTAATAAAAAAGAAACCCTTACCAAAAGGGAATGGGAGATAATAAAAAGACACCCCGAGATAGGTTACCGTATTGCAATGTCATCCAATCAGCTCTCAAGCATTGCTGAATACATTCTGAATATTCACGAACATTGGGATGGCAACGGATATCCTCAGGGAATAAAAGGTGAAAAGATACCTTTGCTTTCAAGAATAATAGCTCTGGTGGATTCATATGTAGTTATGAGAGAGAATAGACCATACAGAAAAGCCAGATCCAGAAAAGAAGCAATTGAAGAGATAAAAAGGTGCAGAGGCACCCAATTTGATCCTAAACTTGTGGATATTTTCCTTAAGATAACAGAAAGAAAATTACAACCTGCCAGGTGATCTCCTAATGGTAATAGATTCCGCAAATCAAATTCTTGAAGATCATGTAAATCAATTGATCGACAGACTTAAAAAAGTTGATATTGTCATTGGTATTCCCAGCTATAATAATTCCCAGACCATAAAAGGCGTAATAACAAATTATGCCCTTGGGCTTAAAAAATATTATCCTGGCTGCAAGTCACTTATCGTAAATTCGGATGGAGGCTCAGGAGACGGTACAGTTGAAATAGTGGATAAATGCCATACCCCGGCAGGGATAGAAAAAATATCTACCCATTACAGGGGCACTCCGGGCAAGGGAAGTGCCTTTAAGACAATATTTGAGATCGCTAGGAAACTGGAGGCAAAAGTCTGTGTAGTATCAGATGCTGACACCAGAAGCATATACCCTGAATGGACGCGTGCTCTGGTAGAGCCAGTGTTAGGAAAAGGTTTTGGCTATGTGAACCCTTATTACAGCCGTGACAAACATGACGGGACGATAACAAACTCACTTGTTTATCCAATGACAAGGATGCTTTATGGACTCCGGATCAGGCAGCCGATAGGCGGTGATTTTTCTTTTTCTAATGGATTACTCCAGATTTTTACCAGAAAGACTTACTGGGATAATTATCCTTATATATGTAAATTTGGAGTAGATATATGGATGACCACTACAGCGATAAATGAGGGCTTCAGGGTCTGTCAGGCAGTCCTGGGAGCAAAAATCCATGATGATAAGGACCCGGGCAGGCAACTTGCCGATATGTATATACAGGTAGTAGGCACAATGTTTGAATTGATGAATTATTATGAGTTCAGGTGGAATAGGATCATGACCAGTGTCCAGGGGACCATTTTTGGAGACTACAGATTTTTTGAAATAGAAAAGATAGATGTCGATATTGAAAAACTACTGGATCAATTTAATGAGGGGTATAAGAAATATAGAAAAGTATGGAAAGGTATTTTCTCAAAAAACACTTTCCAGGAATTTAAAGGATTAGTAGAGAAGCCTTCTGATAGTATAATTCATCTTTCTGTTGAATTATGGGCAAAAATAGTTTATGAATATGCAAGTGCCTATAATTTTATAATTGAGGATGAAAAAGAGATACTGCTCAAGTCCATGCTGCCTTTATATTTCTTAAGGACCGCCTCTTTTATAAGGGAAGCTGAGCATTTAAATTATGAAATAGCCGATGCTATTGTTGAAGGGGATGCCGGGGTCTTTGAAAGACTTAAAAAGTATTTCAGGAACAGATGGTCCTATTACAAGAATAAAAAAGAGCCGACCAGCATAAAGGATAAGATCATTGATTAATGGCAGAGATCTAATACTATTTGATCAGTGGTATGGTTTTATTAAAAAGAAAGATTTTTGACCCCATTGACCATTTATCATATTTGTGTAGTAATATTAAAGTCATATAAATAGGAAAATACAGCAATTTATGTTGGACAGAATACAGAGAAGAAATGAAATAATTATAACCGTAATCCTTACCCTTATATTTGCCGGACTTGTCACCTATAATTTCTTAGTGGTCCAAAGGTATAATAGGATTGTGGGTCAAAGATTAGAGAGGCATCAAATACTTGAGACCCTGCAGCTTGAAAAGATCAAAGCAAGGGAGTCTACTGTTGCATATGTTGAGCTCAGGAGCTTAATAAAGTCACAAGAGACAGCAGATATAATAAAATTTGATACATGGTATAAGAAAATAGAGGGTCAGTACCTCGATCAAATAAATGAGATATCAGAAGAATTTAAACGAAAGGTCACAAATATTGAAGAGCTAAAGTCCTTAGTGATCAAGAGGGGCAGGGCAGCAGAAGATTTCAAACAAGAGTTGATTAATATAGAGGACGTCCCGGAACCACTTGACAGTTTATATTTTCTTTTACTGGATTTTCTTGATAATGATATAGACACATGGAATGAGGTATTAGGGTATTATTCTGAAAATTTCTCAATTGAAAATCCTTCAATTATCCAGGACCAGGCTATAAGTGAGCTCTATTTAAAAAACAGTGATCTATACAGGCAAGTTGAGCAGTTAAGATTAGAGACATATACTGAATACGGCCTGGAGAGCCTGCTTTAGCTTATTAATATGATCAAGAATATTTATTTCAAAATAGTATACTGGTCTGTGGAAAATTTCTAGAAATGCTATAAAATAAGTAGAACTTTTAAACCTTATAAAGGTAGATAAAACAAACACCAAAAGTTTGACTTATTGAACTTTTTTTATTAACATATGCACTTGTCTAATGATAGACGATCATATTTTTGGGCCCATAGCTCAGTTGGTTAGAGCAGCGCACTCATAATGCGGAGGTCCCAGGTTCAAGTCCTGGTGGGCCCACCATATATATTTATTATTAATCTTAA